>JBIIRT010000193.1:0-3773 GCA_044341405.1 Daejeonella sp.
TGACCCTACTCCAATTCAGCTTATCGAATGGGTTAGGCCAGATATTCTTGTTAAAGGCGCTGATTATACCATTGATAAGATTGCTGGTGCCGAAATGGTAATGCAGTATGGTGGATTAGTAAAGACTGTAGAATTTTTAAATGGCTATTCTACCAGCCTTATTGAGAAAAAGATAAAATCCAATCCTTAATTATCAAATGAGTATCATAATTAAAAAAAATTAGGGTACTTTCCTTGTTCCTAGCCATAATTTAAGGAAATATTTCTTAATATTATTATAATACCAATTTATAATCAAGCCTAAAGTTTTTTTAGGTTAAAAACCAATTAATATGTTTTTTGAATTTACGGAAGAGCAGCTGATGATTCAGCAGGCAGCCAGAGATTTTGCTATATCAGAGTTAAAGCCTGGTGTAATAGATAGGGATGAACACCAAAAGTTCCCCCATGAACAGATCAAGAAACTTGGCGATCTTGGTTTTATGGGTATGATGGTTGATCCAAAATATAATGGATCTGGGCTGGATACCATTTCCTATGTATTGGCTATGGAAGAACTTTCAAAAATAGATGCTTCGGCCTCTGTTGTAGTTTCGGTTAATAACTCATTGGTCTGTTTCGGACTTGAGAAATATGGTTCTGACTTTCAAAAGGAAAAATATTTGAAACCGCTTGCCTCCGGAGAAAAAATAGGTGCTTTTTGCCTTTCTGAACCCGAAGCAGGCTCCGATGCAACTTCACAGCAAACTAGTGCAATTGATATGGGTGATTATTACCTTTTGAATGGCACTAAAAACTGGATTACGAATGGCGGAAATGCATCTACCTACCTGGTTATAGCCCAGACTAATCCCGCACAAAGACATAAAGGGATTAACGCTTTAATTGTTGAAAAAGGTATGCCAGGTTTCACAATTGGACCTAAAGAAAATAAACTTGGAATACGTGGATCTGATACCCATTCTCTGATGTTCACGGATGTAAAAGTTCCGAAGGAAAATCGTATCGGCGAAGAGGGTTTTGGATTTTCTTTTGCCATGAAAACACTGGATGGTGGCCGGATAGGAATTGCCGCACAAGCTCTCGGAATCGCTTCAGGGGCATATGAGCTAGCTTTGCAATATTCTAAAGAACGTCGGGCATTTGGAAAGCCAATTTCAGGACATCAGGCAATTCAGTTTAAACTGGCAGATATGGTTACTGAAATTGAAGCTGCAAGAATGCTATGCTTAAAAGCTGCCTGGTTAAAAGATAAAGGACTACCCTATGCCCAAGCCAGCTCAATGGCTAAGCTTTTTGCCTCGGAGGTAGCAATGAAAACTACTGTAGAGGCTGTGCAAATTCATGGGGGTTATGGATTTGTTAAAGAATTTCATGTTGAACGACTGATGCGGGATGCAAAGATTACCCAAATTTATGAGGGAACATCTGAAATTCAGCGTATTGTGATCGCTCGTGAGATTTTGAAATAATCAGCTAGTTTTATTTTATGAACAATTTCTTCAACATTCTAGTATACTTTTTTATAATCAGCTCCTTTTGGGCTTGTCGGGATAACTCCAATAATCAATTAAAGACAGGGATCTGGCGGGCTACTCTCATGACCTCCTCGGGTGCCGAAATACCTTTTAATTTTGAAGTAAGCGATTCAGCAAATCATAAATTTTTGGATGTTTTAAATGGAGATGAAAGATTCAGAGTGAATGAAATATCAGAAGCTTCAGACTCCATAGTTATTCAGATGCCTCTCTTTGATTCTAAGATCAGGGCA
Organism: Daejeonella sp.; assembly: GCA_044341405.1. Taxonomy (GTDB): domain Bacteria; phylum Bacteroidota; class Bacteroidia; order Sphingobacteriales; family Sphingobacteriaceae; genus Daejeonella. Next base: position 1,772 of record JBIIRT010000193.1, read on the forward strand.
AAAATCGAAAATGGATCTTTAAGCGGACAATGGATTAAATATTTTGCAGATAGTAGTGAAGTAATGAATATTGAGGCTAAAAAAGGGCCTTCATGGAGATTTTTCAAGCTAAAATCGCAGTCTGAATTTGATGTGACAGGCCGTTGGTCTGTTACCTTTCAGGATGTAAAGACCGGTAAGTCTGTTGCTGCCATTGGTGAATTTACTCAGCAGAACGGTCGGCTTCTTGGCACTTTTTTGACCAGTACAGGTGATTACCGCTTTCTTGAAGGAACTGTTGTAGGCAATAAATTTTATCTGTCGTGTTTCGATGGCAGTCACGCCTTTCTGTTTACAGGTAAATTGTTGGATAATAACACAATAGTAGACGGGAATTTCTATTCCGGATTTTCTGCTGTTCAAACATGGACCGCTAAGCGGGATGAAAAAGCACTCCTTCCTGATGCTTATACCATAACATCTCTGAAGGATGGATTTGATTCTATAGATTTTTCTTTTACTGATCTGAATGGTAAAAAGGTATCTCTGTCTGATTCAAAATTTAAAAATAAAGTTGTTTTGGTGCAATTCTTTGGATCATGGTGTCCAAATTGTATGGATGAAACGGCCTATTTAGTTCCATTTTATAAAAAGTACCGTGAAAAAGGGCTTGAAATTGTTGCTCTGGCTTATGAACGTACCACTGATTATGAACGTTCAAAACAAAATGTTTTACGATTACGCGAAAGGTTTGGCGTTCCATATGACATGTTAATTACCGGATATACCAATGATAAAGCCGAAGTTGCACAAAGTTTGCCCATGTTAAAGAGTTTTATAGGATTTCCAACATTGATTATTATCGATAAAAACGGTAAGGTGAGAAAAATACATACCGGTTTCAGCGGACCAGGTACTGGGGTTCATTATGCTGAATTTAAAAATGAATTCGAAAAAACAATTGATAATTTGTTACTTGAGTAATAGGGAAATCGGTCTCACTAATAGCAATAGAAAAGCGTCTGCAATTCATGGAATCCTCTTATAACGGCATTAAAAAACTAATATGTACGCATGAAAGCTCCATATTCACCAGAAAAAAATTCCTGCTTATGAATATAAGATATATACTCTATCCTTTTCTCGTTTCCATAGTACTCATGGCATGCTCTGCTCCAAGGATGGTTAATCTGGATCCTATTACTTTGGTTGAAAATGCAAAAGGCTCAGTGGTTTACAGGGGAAGTTATACCAAGAATATAGATATCATCAATACGCGACTTGATCTAAGTTTTGATTGGGACAGTGCCTATGTGATCGGAAAGGCTACCATTTTTGCAAAGCCTTATTTCTATCCATCTGATCAGCTGGTTTTGAATGCCAATGGCTTTCGTTTGAATTCCGTTTCATTGATCAAAAAGGATATTAAAATCCCTCTAAGGTATATTTACGATGGTAAGCTTCTGAAGATCAGTCTTGATAAAAGCTACACAAGAGATCAGAATTTCACAATATTTATCGACTATGTAGCAATGCCAAATAAATTGAAAATTGGTGAGGATATAGCCTCTGCCGGTGATCGGGGAATTTATTTTATAAATAGAGATGGTAAGGACAAAGGTAAACCAAGGCAAATCTGGACGCAGGGAGAAACTGAATGTAATTCGAATTGGTTTCCTACCATAAACGGTACACAGGAAAAGATGACTCAGGAGTTAAATATTACAGTGCCTAATGAGTTTGTTAGCCTTTCTAATGGTACTCTGGAATTTTCAACTTTGAATGGAGATGGTACTCGTACAGACAGCTGGAGGCAGGAGCAACCACATTCTACATATTTGACTATGCTTGCAGTTGGAGACTTCGTAATTACCAAAGATCATTGGCGGGACAAGGAATTGAGTTATTACACTGAACCCGAATATGCTGCTACTGCTAAAATGGTGTTTGGCAAAACCCCAGAAATGATGGAGTTTTTTTCAAATAAGTTGGGCATTGAATATCCCTGGGATAAATACTCCCA
>JBIIRT010000078.1:0-12617 GCA_044341405.1 Daejeonella sp.
TTCCAATGAATAAAGGTTTTGCTGCAACAGCTGTATTTAGATCAATTTGAAACTTACCGGCCCTTGCCTCTTCTATGGATTTAAACTTTTTATCTGTTTGTTTACTTAAATGAGTCTCTCTAGCTTTCGAATACTCATTATGAATATTTGTAATGTATTCTTCCCTATTTTCATCGCTCATCAAAGTGCTGCATACCGTTACACTTCTCGAAGCATCAAGAACATGAACTGAAGGACCTGAATAATTTGGAGCCACTTTCACCGCAGCATGAATTCTGGAAGTTGTTGCTCCACCAAGAATCAGGGGTATCTTAAATCCTTCCCTTTCCATTTCTTTTGCGAAATGCACCATTTCATCCAAAGATGGAGTAATCAGTCCGCTGAGCCCTATTATATCTACATTTTCAGCTTTGGCTATTTCAATAATTTTTTGTGCAGGGACCATTACTCCAAGGTCAATGACCTCGAAATTATTACATGCCAGTACAACTCCTACAATGTTTTTCCCAATGTCATGAACGTCGCCTTTTACTGTAGCCAGTAATATTTTTCCTGCATTTTTACGCTGATTGCTATCGGCATTATTTAGTTTTTCTTCTTCAATGAATGGTAATAAGTAAGCCACAGCTTTCTTCATTACTCTTGCTGATTTTACTACTTGTGGCAGGAACATTTTCCCCTGTCCAAACAGGTCGCCAACAATCCCCATTCCGTCCATTAATGGCCCTTCAATTACCTCAAGAGGCTTAGCATATTTTTGACGGGCTTCTTCCACATCGTCATCCAGATAGTCGATAATCCCTTTTATAAGCGAGTGGGATAAGCGATCTTCCACATTTCCTTTACGCCATGCCTCATCCTTCACGATAACTTTACCAGTTGTTTTAATGGTTTCGGCAAAATCTACTAGACGTTCTGTTGCATCAGGACGATGGTTAAGCAGTACATCTTCAACCAGTTCAAGCAAATCTTTTGGTATTTCTTCATAAACCTCAAGCATACCGGCGTTAACAATCCCCATATCTAGTCCGGCTTTAATTGCATGGTACAGGAACGCTGAGTGCATTGCTTCTCTTACTGTATTATTCCCTCTAAAAGAAAATGAAATATTACTTACTCCGCCGCTTACCTTGGCAAGTGGAAGATTTTGTTTGATCCATCGTGTAGCTTCAATAAAGTCTACAGCATAATTATTGTGCTCCTCAAGTCCGGTAGCTACAGTCAAGATATTCGGGTCAAAGATGATATCCTGTGGAGGGAATTTAACTTGATTAACAAGAATATCATATGATCTTTGACAAATTTCTTTACGTCTTTCGAGAGAATCAGCTTGTCCGGTTTCATCAAATGCCATTACAACTACCGCGGCACCATATTGACGTATTTTCTCGGCATAGGTCTTAAAGGCTTCTTCTCCTTCTTTCAGGGAAATTGAATTTACGATTCCCTTACCCTGGAGACATTTTAATCCGGCTTCAATAACAGTCCATTTGGATGAATCCACCATGATAGGTAATTTAGAAATATCTGGTTCTGAAGCAATCAGGTTTAGGAATTTAACCATTGCAGCTTCAGAGTCGAGCATTCCTTCATCCATGTTAATATCAATGATCTGAGCACCGCCTTCAACCTGTTGACGGGCAACAGCAAGAGCTGCATCGAAATCGCCGCTAAGTATTAGTTTTGAAAATTTTGGAGATCCGGTGATATTGGTTCGTTCTCCGATATTTACAAAGTTTGTTTCAGGAGTTAGGGTAACTGGCTCAAGACCGCTAAGACGAAGAAAAGGCTCAGGTTTTGCTGGTATTCTTGGCGAAAATTTTGCTGCTTTTTCGGCTATGCATTTTATATGTTCAGGAGTTGTACCACAACAGCCTCCAACAATATTAACAAAACCATTTTCCATGAAATCCTCAACTAGATGGGCGGTTTCATGTGGCAATTCATCATATGCTCCAAACTCATTTGGGAGTCCGGCGTTAGGATAAGCAGAAATAAAGCATGCCGCTTTTTGAGAAAGTTCTTCAATGTGCGGACGCATATCTTTAGCCCCTAATGCGCAATTAAGTCCGATACTCAATAAATTGGCATGACTCAATGAGTTCAAAAATGCTTCAACAGTCTGGCCGGATAAGGTTCTACCACTTGCATCAGTAATCGTTCCTGAGATCATGATATCAATCTTCCTGCCACTCTCGTTCTCATAATTTTTGGTGGCAAAAAGAGCAGCCTTGGTGATTAGGGTGTCCGTTATTGTCTCAAAAAGCAATACATCAGCACCACCATCAATTAATCCTTTTACTTGTTCGTAATATGCATCCACTAATTCATCAAAAGTAACTGCTCTATATCCAGGATCATTTACATCCGGTGACATGGAAGCCATTTTAGTAGTTGGGCCAAGGGCTCCGGCAACAAAACGGGGTTTATCAGGATTTTTCAGTGTATACTCCTTGGCAATTTCTTTTGCTATTCGAGCACCTTCAAAACTCATTTCATACGACAGATCCTCCATTTGGTAGTCGGCCATGGAAATACGCTGTGTACTGAAGGTATTTGTTTCAATGATATCTGCACCTGCCTCAAGGTATTCTGCATGAATCGCCTTGATGATATCCGGGCGGGTAATGTTCAAAAGATCATTATTGCCCCTTACATCACAGGGGTGATCTTTAAATCGTTCTCCTCTGAAATCTTCTTCTGTTAGCTGGTAGCGCTGGATCATGGTGCCCATGGCACCATCAATAACTAGGATTCGTTTTTTGAGTTCTTCTCTAATGCTCATATATTTTTTAGACATGAGATATGAGATGTGAGATTTGAGATAAAACTAATGGAATCCAAGGATTTTGTACGCCAAAGTCTAATATCTCCCATCTAATATCTCCTATCTACAAAAAAGCTTATCTTCGAAAAGTCGGTGATTATTGACTTCACTTATCTTTTCCGCTTTGGGCGGATAGAATGTAGCACCTTATTAGCACAGGTTGCTAAGATTTCCTAGGGTCTAATCCCTCCATCTTTCTGAATAAGCAGTGCAAAAGTGCATGATATTTTGATGAAATGCAAATGCAAGGGTGAGTTATCAGTTAACTGTTATCAGTTACCTGTTAACAGTTGTCAGTTACCTGAAATTGCTTGTGTAAGTAGATCTAACTGGTAACAGATAACTGGCAACAGACAACCCAATCATAATCCTACTTTCGGTTTCCGAAAAGACGAAGCAACATCAAAAACAAATTAATAAAATCCAGATAAAGGGTTAATGCACCCATAATTACCATTTTATTGGCAGATGCATCTCCATATTCAATACCGGCTGCAATTCGTTTAAGTCGTTGCATGTCATAGGCAGTTAATCCCACAAATAAGGCCACTCCAATAAAACTGATTATATAATCTAGCTGACTACTACCTAAAAAGAAGTTTACAATACTTGCAATTATGATTCCAACTAAAGCCATCATCAGGATAGAACCGAATTTTGTCAAATCAGTTTCAGTTGTATATCCTGCGAAAGCCATAACAGCAAACAATAAAGATGCAGAAATAAAGCATCCCAGAACAGATGAGGAAGTATAAACAAGCAAAATATAGCTCAAACTTATTCCTGTTGCTGCAGAATAGAGGACAAAAATCAGAGCCAATAAAGGAAAAGAGAGACGGTTCATTCCGAAGGACATGACCATCACAAAGGCCAGTGGTGCAAACATTGCTATTGTACCTAAAGTGGTTCTTCCTCCATTTATAGGGTCAATCAGCATAGCAAGCAAGTCCTCATCAGCCGAGAAGAAATAGGCAAACCCTGCAGATAAGCCCAGTGCAATGAACATCCAGAGAAATACATTCGGAATGAAATTAGCTGAGGTTATCGCATCTTCACGCTGAACGATTGGATTGTTAGAATATTGGTAGGTTGTTTCTTTTTCTGACATAAGAATTTCTTTTTTCAAATTTAATAAAAATCATTTATTCTGATGTTAAACGATTGTAAAAGTAATCCCATGCTTTTCGCTTTCTGCTTTCGCCTTTGGGCTTTCCTCTTAATTCAATCGTCGGCTTAAAGCCAATTCCACTTCTATGAACAATTGATTTGGTTTTAGATTGCGCCAGGTCATATCATCCAAATTTCCCCCAAAGTTGATGTAATAATCAATATTGTTTCTTCTGAACTCGCTGATCACATGTTGCCTGAAGTTAATGCCTGCAACCCAGCCTTCTTCCACATCCTGAAACCATTCTTCGTAATAACAGTCATCGGACGAATGAAAATTAAGTATGTTTTCACCAATTAGAATAAATTTGTCTATTCCCTCAATTACCATAAGATCCAGAATTTCGCGCTTCAGGGTCATGATATCGTTATGAAGTGCATCATTCCATTCACCGATAAACTCGATGATTGAGTATCCTTTTTCATAATCCGCAAACAAAACTTTCAGGTAGAGTGTTTGAGAGCCAAAGAAGTCCCACTGAGGATGAATCAAATAGTTATAGATTTGCTTATCGAATTCAAATTCATTATATTTTGTTTCAAAAAATGGCGAATTTGTATCTTCAGATGCGATATAATCGTCTCTCCAGCGATAATATGGTTCTATTTCATGCATTTTAATTAAAGTTCTGATGAGTTGGCATTGTCAACTGCTTTTCGGACACTTCCATATCTTTCAAGTAATTTTTCTGCTGTACCTGAATCCAGACCGGTAGCCTGCATCACCATGTTCACGGCACGTCCAACAAGCTTTACGTTACTTAATCGCATATCAACCATTTTATTTCCTTTTACCTTTCCAAGTCTGATCATCGTTGAGGTACTGATCATATTCAGGACAAGTTTTTGGGCTGTCCCGGATTTCATACGGGTTGATCCAGTAACGAATTCGGGGCCAACAACCACTTCTATAGGGTGCTTAGCTTCAGCTGCCACCGGGCTTCCAGCATTACAAACAATACAAGCTGTTTCCAGACCGTTTTCATTAGCTTTTTTTAAACCCCCAATTACATACGGCGTTGTGCCGGATGCTGCAATTCCAATTAAAACATCCTTGTCAGAAATGTCAAAAAACTGCAGGTCTTTCCAGGCCTGTTCGCTATTATCTTCTGCATTTTCAACAGCTTTTCTGATTGCCTGATCTCCTCCTGCAATAATTCCTACAACCAAGTCAAATGGTACACCATAGGTTGGCGGACATTCAGATGCATCCAATATCCCAAGGCGTCCACTTGTGCCCGCACCTATATAAAATAAGCGCCCTCCCTTGTTCATTTTCTCAACTATCACATTGACAACTTTTTCAATTGCGGGAATGGCTTTCTCAACGGCATAGGGAACAGTTTTATCCTCACTATTCATATTATGCAGTAATTCTGTAACTGACATTTTATCTAGATCGGAATAGTTGGAATCAGCTTCAGTTGTTCTTTTCATGTTTTATTTTTTGTTCTTCAAAAATGAGAATATTATCCAATTGCGTACAACAAAAATTAGTCATTATTCTACCAGTGGAAATTTATTCAAAAGAAATTATAAAACAGACTTTAAATTATTGTTTTGGTAAATCATCATGCTAACTTTACGATCCTTTTCATGGTAAAATTTAATGGGATCGCCGACAAAAAAAAATTTATGGATTGCTGCAGGATATTCTTCGGTATTAATTGCCGGACTAATCCTTGGTCCGAGGTTTGCCAGTGAAAATCAGAATTCAAAAAACGGATCTTTTCTATCTTTTGGGTTATCAGGCCCTTCTTCTAAAGTTGAAAAGGTAATAAGGATTATCAATGAGAATTATGTTGATTCTGTTCAGCTTGATACTGTACAGAACATGGCTATACAAGAGATACTAAAAAATCTCGATCCTCATTCTGCCTACCTTGCTCCTGAAGATGCACAACTCCTGAGCAATGATCTGGAAGGAAATTTCAATGGAATTGGTATAGAGTATTATATCTTGAATGATACTTTGCTGATAACTTCTGTGAAACAAGGCGGACCAGCATTTAAGGCTGGCATAAAACATGGCGATAAGATTCTGGCTATTAATAATAAAACGGTGGCCGGTATAAAAGTTACATCCAGGCATATCGTTGATCAGATTAGAGGAAAACGAGGTTCTATTGTTCAGTTGCTGGTTCAGCGCGATACCAGTCGTAAAAACATTGGGATTCTTCGGGATAAAATTATTGTAAGTAGTGTTGATGCAGCCTACATGCTTAGTCCACAGAGCGCATACATCAAGATAAGTAAGTTTGGCGCAAGAACTGATGAGGATTTCCATGCAAGCCTTATGAATTTGAAGAAACAGGGGATGAAAAATCTCGTTTTGGATTTGCGTGATAATGGTGGAGGGTACTTAAGCTCTGCAACAGCACTTGCGGATGAATTTATGGCGGATCAGGAATTAATTGTTTATACCCAGGGCTTACATGAACCACGAACAGACTATTTTGCTAGTCAGAAGGGAGATTTTGAAACTGGTAAACTCGTAGTTTTGATCAATGAGCATACCGCTTCGGCCAGTGAAATAATTGCTGGAGCAGTCCAGGATTTGGAAAGAGGTACTATCATTGGAAGGCGTTCTTTCGGTAAAGGCCTGGTACAGGAGCAATTTGATTTTGGGGATGGTTCTGCATTAAATCTGACGATTGCCAGGTATTACACTGCTTCTGGCAGGTCGATTCAGAAATCATACAAGAAAGGTAATGACGCTTATTACAATGAGGTTAAAGAGCGGTATCGCAATGGTGAATTGAGTTCTAGTGGGAAGGCCCTTAGCGACTCACTTTATAACAAGGGCAAGACTTTTACCACAAAATCGGGAAAGGTTTTATATGGAGGTGGTGGCATTATGCCGGATATTTACATCCCGGTTGATACTGCCGGATATTCAGATCTTTATTATGAGCTTTCCGGTACTGGGGTTTTAAATGATGTACTGTACAATCATCTGCTCAAGCAAAATAAAATTTACCAATCAACAGAAGAAATAATTAAGAATTTCAGACTGAGTGAACAGGATATCAAAAAAATAATCCAGTTAGCTACAAAACGGAATGTTAAGGTAGGTGAAAGAAAAATTACTTCATCGAGAAAAGAAATCGAGAACCAGTTGAGGGCATTATTGGCGCGATATTATTTTGGTGACGAAGGATTTTATAAAGCATTGAATTCAGGAGATCAGGCTATAAGTAGGTCTCTAGAAGTTTTTAAAGATGCCTACAAATCAGCAGACTATTGAATTGAGTCGACTGTAATTGTATCTGAGCTTAATGAGTCGGTTCCCATTGCTGCTTTTAGCATAGAATCGGCTGCGGCAACTTCAGCAAGTGAATCTTGTTTTGCTTTTTCAGCCTGATCAACACCGCTGTTACATGAAACAACAAATAATCCTGATGCCACGAGGGTAAATAATAATTTTTTCATGTTTGGAAATTGTTTTTTTACTGGTTAATTATTTTTGTCTAAAGAAAATCTGAATTGGCACTCCGGTGAAATCAAAATGCTCACGAAGTTTATTTTCGATAAAACGTTTGTAAGGTTCCTTAATATATTGAGGTAAGTTGCAAAAGAATGCGAACATGGGGGAACTCGCATTAATTTGGGTTACATATTTGATTTTGACATATTTTCCTTTTACCGCCGGTGGAGGGAAATTTTCAATGATGGGTAACATCACATCATTTAATTTGGAAGTAGGGATCTTTTTAAGTTTATTTTCATAAACTTTTGAAGCAGCCTCAAGTGATTTATAGATTCTCTGCTTTTCTACTACTGATGTGAAAACGATTGGCACATCGGTAAAGGGGGCAATCTTATTGTAGATCTGTTCTTCAAATACTCCCGTGGTTTTAGTGTTTTTCTCGATAAGATCCCATTTGTTCACTAGAATAACCACACCTTTTTTATTTTTCTCTGCCAGGTGGAAGATATTAATATCCTGTGATTCAATGCCTTCAACTGCATCAATCATTAAGATGATTACATCAGCTTCTTCCAGTGCCTTGATGGTACGCATCACTGAATAGAACTCAATATTCTCTTTAACTTTGGTTTTTTTGCGCAAACCGGCGGTGTCAATCAGCATGAATTCATGCCCGAATTGATTGTAGTGAATATGTATTGAATCGCGGGTTGTACCTGCAATTGGAGTAACGATATTCCGTTCTTTTCCGATCAGGGCATTGATAAGTGATGATTTTCCAACATTGGGGCGACCAACAATGGCATATTTGGGGAGCTGATTTTCATCCTCCGCTTCTTCTTCAAAATGCTTGATTACTTCATCCAGCAGTTCACCCGTGCCTGATCCCGACATAGAAGAAAGTGGATATATTTCACCCAATCCTAGACTATAGAAAATACTTGCATCTGTAAGGCGCTGGTTATTGTCCACCTTATTCACCACAACGAAAACTGGCTTTTTGCTACGCCTTAATAGCTTGGCAATATCATCATCAAGATCGGTTACACCGGTAACTACATCAACCATAAAAAGAATGACCGTAGCTTCTTCAATAGCGATTACTACCTGCTCACGAATGGCGGCCTCAAACACATCGTCAGAGTGCGCCACATAACCGCCGGTGTCAATTACTGTAAAATGTTTATCGGTCCACTCAGCGACGCCGTAATGCCTATCGCGGGTTACTCCGCTAAAGTCATCTACAATGGCTTTACGCGTTTCGGTTAATCTGTTATATAATGTGGATTTCCCAACATTGGGGCGTCCGACGATTGCTACTATATTACTCATTTGCTTTTGATCCAAGATCCAAGAGCCAGGATCCAAGACAATTAAGTCTTATTCCATTCGCACTTCAACCTGATATGTTATATTTATTATTCTAAGAGCCCCAATAGTCTTGATTCTTGATTCCTGGCTCTTGGTTCTATTTAATCTTCGTATCCAAAACTCTTCAAGTAGTTCTTTCTGTTTCTCCAATCAGGGATAACTTTCACAAACATTTCCAGAAACACTTTTTTCTGCAGAAATTCCTCCATGTCCTTTCGGGCATAGGTTCCAACTTTTTTTAGCATTTCACCTGCCTTGCCGATGATGATATTCTTTTGAGAATCACGTTCCACAATAATCTCGGAGCTAATACGAATAATCTTCGGTTCATCTTTAAAAGCGGTGATGATCACTTCTGTACTGTATGGAATCTCTTTATCGTATAATTTGAATACTTTTTCACGGATAATCTCCGATACAAAAAAACGTTCGTTCTTATCAGTTAGGGTGTCTTTATCATAATAAGCTGGGTGCTCAGGTAAATTATCAAGGATGAATTGCATGACTGCGGGAACATTATGATCATGAAGTGCCGAAACCGCAAAAATCGCTTTTGGATTCAATTTTTCCTGCCAGTAAACAATTTTTTCTTTCACTAATTCCTCGCTGGATTTATCAATCTTATTGATAACCACCGCAATGGGCGAACTAGTTTTAGTTAATTTTTCAATAACATCCGATTCGTCATATTTTTCATTGATATCAGTGACAAATAAGACGATATCTGCATCGACAAGAGAGCCATTTACAAAACTCATCATGGATTCCTGCATGCCATACACCGGTTTGATTACTCCGGGTGTATCTGAAAATACGATTTGATAATCAGGCTCATTCACAATTCCAAGAATCCGGTGCCTTGTAGTTTGTGCCTTTGGAGTGACTATTGACAGTTTTTCTCCTACCAGAGCATTCATTAGGGTCGATTTCCCAACGTTCGGTTTTCCGATCAGACTAACAAATCCTGCTTTATGAGACATGTAAAATTTATTTTTAATTTTATTTGGACTGCAAAGAAACGAAATATATCTTTGCAGTCCAATTTAAAAGCAATACAGAGACGTTCTTTAAGCTTAAAATTGTAGTAATATGGCATCTGCCATTGGGTTCATAACCCATAAAAATTATGATATCCTGCATTCGTTGCGGGACGCGGGATGGAGTCCCCAACTAGTTGGGGAGTAGCTCCTCGGGATCATAACCCGTTAAAATTATGATACAGTGCGGGATGGAGCAGTTGGTAGCTCGTCGGGCTCATAACCCGAAGGTCGTCAGTTCGAGTCTGGCTCCCGCTACCCAAGGAAGCTAAAAGCTTAAAGCCAAAAGCAGAAAGCAAGCTTTTACCTTTTACCTTATAAGCTATAAGCTTAGAAGGCCCGTTCGTCTAGGGGTGAGGACGCCAGATTTTCATTCTGGAAACAGGGGTTCGATTCCCCTACGGGCTACAAAAAGCGATCAGAGATGATCGCTTTTGTTGTTTTTAATACATTCATTCTGGAAACAGGGGTTCTTCCCCATTGTTATCGTCACCTCTAAAGGGTATGAAATCCACTCTATTTTATTTCAACCGGTTTTTATTCTTTTTAAGCCATCGCATCTCTCAAGTTTTTATTAATTCACGAAAAAAAATCATTCTTTTTTTTCAGATTAAATCTTTTTTCATAAGTTGGACTTTATTGTATGAATTAAAAATTTATTTTTGCTATTCTTTGTAGAATAAAGCAGAATATTTTGGGTCACTCAGGCTTTAGGTGAATGATTGTTCTTTTATTTTTTTCACTTTGTCTCAAAGTATAGATTTGATACAATTTAACTCTGTAATTTGTTAATTCATTTACCGTTAAAAATTACTTTTGTTTTTTAAAAAATATTCTGATTCGATGAAATACTTAATCTTTTTATTCCTTTCCTTAATTACCTCTAGGGCAATTTCACAAACCAATGAATTAATTTCTTTTGGTTCAGCAGAAGATATGACGATTGCTGCAGGCGGTATAATGCATGCAGATGGATTGTCAATTACTCCGACTGAAGATTTCACATTGAGGACGACCAGTCTTTCTCTGGTTCCTGCTTCAACTAGTAAGTTATCGAATCAAGTTTCCCGGGTGTATCAATTTAGTAATCCAAGTAATTTGTTTAGTGGAGATGTAAGTGTGAATTATTCAGATTCTGAATTGAACGGATTAACTGAGCAAAATTTACAACTATTTATTTTCAATCCGAGTAGCTGGTATCGTCAGGTTACTCAAACCGATGCAACAAAAAATAGTTCTTCTTCTAGTATTTCCAAATTATCTTTAGGTGAAATTGCTGCGGCAGAATTTAAGCCTAATTTAATTTTGGCAGCTAGTGCAATTGCAGAAAATTCTCCTCTAGGCAGCAAAGTGATTAATCTAGTTGGAACTGATGAGAACTTAATAGGAGAACAATTCACTTATTCTTTAGTTAGCGGTACCGGAAGTACAGACAATTCCGCTTTCCGGATCACAGGCTCCGAATTTCAAACGAATGCTGCTTTAGATTTTGAGACCAAAAAGACTTATTCGGCTCGCTTGCGCGTAACAGATGGGTATGGCCGTTTTGATGAAAAATCACTTTCAATCAGCGTTAATGATGTCAACGAAACACCAAGCGCGCTTACAATCAATAAATCTAATTTGTATGAATCAAATACGATCAACGAAGTTATTGGCGTATTAACTACAGCAGATCAGGATGCTGGCGACAGTCATACCTACAGTCTGGTTTCGGGTGTAGGTTCAACAGACAATGCCGCATTTAATGTGAGTGGTAACCAAGTCAGAGCATCTCAGGTGTATAATTTTTCGACTAAGAACTCCTATAACATTCGTGTTCGCGCAACCGATAAAGGAGGTCTGAGCTTTGAGAATGTGTATACAGTAAGCGTCAGTCAGCTGCCAACACTTACAGGTACGGGCAATGAATATGGCACACAATTACAGACAATAGCCAGTACGACTCCCAAAATCAGTAAGGGTTTTACTTCTAAGCTGATTGTGAGCGGATCAGATGTAGCGACTTATAATTGGAGTCCTTCTGCCAGCTTAAGTTCAACGAGCATTTATAATCCGATAGCTAAACCTAGTCAAACACAGAGTTACTCCGTTAGGGTAACCAATGTTTATGGAAGTACAACTACCTTAAATATTACAGTGGAGGTAATGGAAGATGTGAATATAACTGCAAATAATATTCTAACGCCAAATGGAGATGGGCAAAACGATAAATGGGAGATAGAGAACTTAAGTAGTTACCCCAATAATGAGTTAGTTATTGTGGATCGTGCTAAAAGAGTGATATTTAGAAAAACAGGCTATGCTAATGATTGGAATGGCTTGTTTAATGGCGCACCACTTCCTCCTGATACCTATTACTTTATTTTGACCTTTGATTCAGCTTCAGGCAAAAAAGTAAGTAAAAGAGGATTTATTACGATACCCAAATAAGTTTTAGTACACCAAGCAATGAAAATCAATTTCAATCAATTTCACATACAATTAGGTGTCCTAGCACTGGTATTTGCAGCAAGTATTTCTAATTCAACGGCCCAAATTAATCCCTTAGGAGCTCAGTATTTCCAGAACCAATATTTGGCTAATCCAGCTATGGCAGGATTTCAAAAAGGTATGCGTTTAAACCTGGGCTACCGTAACCAGTGGGATAATATTCCTGGTTCACCCAAAAATATATCGGTGACAGGTGATTATGGTACTGAAAAGGTGGGTGTTGGTATCAATTTTTTCAAAGATGAGGCTGGCTTACTTAATCGTAGTCGTTTTCAGGCAAGCTATGCCTACC
>JBIIRT010000079.1:0-12469 GCA_044341405.1 Daejeonella sp.
CTTTCACAATAATCTGCATATCATTTACTCCGGCCATCATTCCCCCGGGACGATAGGTAATCTTTCCGGCTTCTGTCTGGGCCCAGATATGTAATCCAAAGGCTACATCCACTTTAGGATTTTCGAGTACCCCTTCTTTAACCATGAGTTCAGCACCACCCTCCACTCCCGGAGCAGAACCTTCTTCAGCAGGCTGAAATACAAATTTCACAGTGCCCTTTAATTCAGCTTTCATTCCGGCTAAAACCTCAGCCACACCCATAAGAATCGCAACATGTGAGTCGTGACCGCAGGCATGCATAACCCCTACTTCCTGTCCGTTGTATTGTGTCTTTACCTTTGATGCAAAAGGAAGCGAATTTCTTTCAGTAACCGGAAGTCCGTCCATATCAGCACGCAACAGAACCACCGGACCGGGTTTTCCACCTTTCAGAATCCCAACAACTCCTGTTCTTGCCACACCTGTTTTTACTTCAATTCCTAAACCTTCCAAATGTTTTGCGACAATTCCTGCCGTCCTAGTCTCATAATTACCTAATTCCGGATGCTCATGAAAGTCGCGACGCCATTCGATAACCTTGGCTTCAATATTATCTGCTGCAGTATTCAGCTTCGATTTTGCAGGAACCGTCTGAGAAATTGCAGGTATAGAAAACAGGCATAAACCTGCAAAGATTAATTTATTCATGTTATTTGATTTGTTTTTAAAAGTAAGGAAATTATAAGAAATCCTATACACTCAGCCTATCTGTTTAAGAATCTCCTTCAGCTTTTGAACATGCTCCCCATCGGTTTCTATGGTGCGGTAAGGCTGTGTATTGACAGGATCAATACTGCTTTCAACTAGCTTTTTGGCAGTGGTATGAAACTCATAAGCACCGGTATCAGCGGCAATTTTCTGCAAATTCTGATGATTTATCCCCGAACCCAGCATTATATTAATCCTGAATCCAGCCTGCCTGACTAATGATCTTAACTTTTCGGTTCCTTCAAGTGCAAACTCCTTTCCACCGGAGGTCAATACACGATGGCACCCCAACTCAATAAGGTCTTCGAGCGCACTTTCCATAGAAACACAACGGTCAAAAGCCCTGTGAAAAGTAATCTCCATTTCTCCTGCAAGGGCAATCAGCTCAGCACATCTTTCCATATCAATAGTAGAATCCTTTCTAAGCATTCCGATAACAATGCCTTTACATCCCATTTCCTTGCAACAGAGGACATCTTGCCGCATTATTTGAAATTCATCAGGTGTAAATACAAAATCACCACCGCGCGGACGAATAATTGGAAAAAATGGAATTTCTAATTGAGTTTTACATTGCAGGATCATCCCATAGGAAGGAGTAGTACCTCCTTCAGAAAGATTATCACACAATTCAATCCTGTCTGCTCCAAATTCCTGAGCAACCAGGGCTGAACTGATGCTTCCAACACAGATCTCGAGTTTATAAGACATGAAAAATTGGATTATTTGCTTTCATCTGATCTGATTCAGGCCTAAGCTCATGCATAAAAGAGCTTAGTATATTGATAAATAAATCAATGTCAACTTAATAATAGCTTGGCGATTTTATTAATTGCTTTTGATCATTTTGATCGCACACCGCAAAACTGAAGCCTTTTTGAATCGCATATCCGCCAAACTGGCCTTTTTTATTCAGTGCCAGAAAACCTACCTGGATCTGTTTTGCTGTTTCAGGTTTCTTCCTAATTATACGCATCACCGCTTCTTTACAAGCTTCCTCGGGTGAATAGCCCTGCCTGATCAATTCAACCACTAAAAAACTTCCTACATTTCGAATTACTTCCTCACCTACACCGGTAGATGTGGCACCTCCAATTTCATTGTCAACATAGAGTCCGGCACCAATTATTGGCGAGTCGCCCACCCGACCATGCATTTTATAGGCCATACCACTCGTTGTGCATGCACCAGACATATTTCCTGCTGCATCTAAAGCGAGCATGCCTATGGTATCATGATTATATTGATTGCCGGGTAATTTCGTCGGACTAAATAATCTGTTTTCTACATTAATTTCCGGATTGTACTTTGCAGTTTTTAACCAATCTTTCCACGCTTTCTCAGAGGAAGGTGTCAGCAGATTTTCTTTTTTAAACCCTTGCTCAAGAGCAAACTGCAGAGCTCCGGCACCTACCAGCATGACATGCGGAGTTTTCTCCATAACTTTTCTGGCTACAGAAATAGGATGAATAATATGCTCCAATGCTGCTACACTTCCACAATTCCCAAATTCATCCATGATGCAGGCATCCAATGTTACCCTGCCATCCCTGTCCGGTAAACCCCCATATCCAACAGTTTGATTGTTAGGATCTGCCTCTGGAACATGAACTCCATTTTCTACCGCATCCAGTGCCCTTCCCTTATTTTTTAATATTTCCCAGGCTGCAGCATTCGCAGCGATTCCAAAATCCCAGGTTGAAATTACAATTGGTGATCCTGCGAACACTGAATCACCCAAAGGATTAGCGAGCGATTTATTTCCGGATAATACTGAAACTCCGGCCAAAGAACCGGCTGCTAAAAATTTACGGCGACTGATCATTCTTAAAGTTAACTAAAGATATTGTTCAGTGAAATATTTTGGGATATTAAAATACGGAGTCATAAAGGGTACATGCAGAATATATATTGATATTTAGGCGCTGAAGCACCTGTATTTGCTCCGTTCTGATTGTTCAGGTTTTGGGCTGAAGCCCGATCCAAAAACCAAATCCTTTCCCGGAGCTAAAGCACCGGGCTATTGAGTAAAATGGCTATCCCAACGATCAGTATTTGTTATTCAACCTGACATCAGAACGATTGCTCAATAGGCCCCAGCTTTAGCTGGGGTTAATGAGTATCGTCGTTAGCGGGCCAGTCCGAATGAAGTTCATCCGGGCGGGATTCAGCCCCTAGACTACAATAGTTCATTGTTTTGGGATGTTAATATCCTGGTTCGGGATTGGTAAATACAGAATATTTACCGGTATTTAGGCGCTGAAGCACCTGTATATGCTCCGTTCTGATTGTTCAGGTTTTGGGCTGAAGCCCGAAAAAAACTAAACCTTCACCCGGAGCAAAAGCACAGGGCTATTGAGTAAAATGGCTATCCCAACGATCAGTATTTGTTATTCAACCTGACATCAGAACGATTGCTCAATAGGCCCCAGCTTTAGCTGGGGTTAATGAGTATGGTCGTTAGCGGGCCAGTCCGAATGAAGTTCATCCGGGCGGGATTCAGCCCCTAGACTACAATAGTTCATTGTTTTGGGATGTTAATATCCTGGTTCGGGATTGGTAAATACAGAATATTTACCGGTATTTAGGCGCTGAAGCACCTGTATATGCTCCGTTCTGATTGTTCAGGTTTTGGGCTGAAGCCCGATCCAAAAACCAAATCCTTTCCCGGAGCTAAAGCTCCGGGCTATTGAGTAAAATGGCTATCCCAATGATCAGTATTTGTTATTAAACATGAAATCAGAACGATTGCTCAATAGGCCCCAGCTTTAGCTGGGGTTAATGAGTATCGTCGTTATCGGGCTTCAGCCCAACATTAAGCAAAGTGTGAGTAAAATGACATTAGGCTTTAGCCCAATCCGAAAACTGAACCTTGACCCGGACCTAAAGCACCGGGCTATACCGTTGTACTAATCTTCAATTCTTTCAATTGCTCATCTGCAATAGTAGAAGGAGAATCGATCATTACATCCCTGCCTGAGTTATTTTTAGGGAAGGCGATAACATCCCGGATAGAATCTAGTCCGGCGAAGATTGAAACCAGCCTGTCAAATCCAAAGGCAATTCCACCATGTGGTGGAGCACCATATTCAAAAGCATCCAATAAAAATCCAAATTGCTTTTGAGCCTCTTCTACACTGAAACCAAGGTGTTTGAACATCAATGACTGAAGCTCGCGGTCGTGAATACGAATAGAACCACCACCGATCTCAGTACCGTTTACTACCATATCATATGCATTTGCACGTACCTGACCAGGGTTGGTATCCAGCATTGCAATATCCTCTGGTTTTGGTGAGGTAAATGGATGATGCATGGCATGATATCTGCCGCTCTCTTCATCCCACTCTAAGAGAGGGAAGTCAAGCACCCATAGTGGTGCAAATTTATCTTTGTCGCGAAGGCCTAATCGGTTCCCCATTTCAAGGCGTAATTCATTGAGTTGTTTGCGAACCTTATCTGTTTGTCCTGCCATTACCAGGATGAGGTCACCCGGTTCAGAATTAAATGCCTCGGACCATTTCTTTAAATCATCCTCGTTATAGAATTTATCTACTGAGGATTTTAAGCTTCCATCAGCGCCATGACGCATATAAATCAGACCTGTGGCACCAATTTGCGGACGTTTGATAAAATCTGTCAGTTCGTCAAGCTGTTTTCTGGTATACTCAGCACAAGCTTTCGCATTTATACCAATAACTAATTCAGCCTGGTCAAAAACTGGAAAATCTTTCCCTTTTACAATATCATTTAATTCTACAAATTTCATGTCGAAACGTGTATCAGGCTTATCAGATCCATATAAACGCATTGCATCCGCATATTGCATTCGGGGAACTTCTGCAAGATCAACCCCTTTCACATTCTTAAATAAGGTTCTGATAAGTCCTTCGAAAACATTCAGAATATCTTCCTGCTCAATGAATGCCATTTCGCAATCTATCTGAGTGAATTCCGGCTGTCTGTCTGCGCGAAGATCCTCATCACGGAAACATTTTACAATTTGAAAATATCTGTCGAAGCCAGAAACCATTAATAATTGCTTAAAGGTTTGAGGTGATTGTGGGAGTGCATAAAATTCCCCCGGATTCATACGGCTTGGAACCACAAAATCGCGTGCGCCCTCGGGGGTAGATTTAATTAATACCGGCGTTTCAACTTCGATGAAATCCATGCCATCCAAGTATTTTCTAACCTCCTGAGCCATTTTATGTCTTAAAACCAGATTATTTCTAACCGGGTTACGGCGTAAATCCAGGTATCTGTATTTCAATCTGAGATCATCACCACCATCTGTTTCATCTTCAATCAAAAAAGGAGGAAGTTTAGCTGCATTAAGTAGCTCAAGTTTAGAAACCTTGATCTCAACTTCGCCGGTAGCCATTTTCAGGTTCTTGTTTGAACGTTCGATAACTTTGCCGCTAACTTTAATTACAAACTCTCTGCCAAGTTCACGTGCCTGGGCTCTCATTTCGGCATTATCGTCTGAATTGAAAGTAAGCTGCGTAATTCCATAACGGTCGCGCATATCAATAAAAGTCATTCCTCCCAGATCGCGTGATTTCTGCACCCATCCGGTTAGAGTAACTTCCTTATTCAAATCAGCTATGGTTAGTTCGCCGCAAGTATGTGTTCTTAGCATAATTTTGTTCTAATCTGCAAAAGTACAGTTTTTAGAAAAACGATAAGTAAATTATTGATTTTTTGTAAAAACGATATAAAATCTCGCTCAAAAAATGGCTTTCAGACTATTTTGTCAGGAAACACTTATAAAAAACGCAATTAAAAGGCCAATTAAAACAATTGAAGAAACTATACTTTGCAGCAGTAATGAAATATTCTTCGTCAATCCCAGGCTTCCCAATCCGATTTGAATAAGCTTCTGTATGCCAAAAAACAAAAGCACATATACCCCTAGGAAAAACAGATTCGTTAATTCTAAAATTCCGGTAAAGTTGTATTTTCCTTCATCTATGTAAAAAGCATAGAGGGCTATAATTACTGAAATAAGTAAAGGAAATGCCAAATCAGATTTGAATCTTAACATAGTTGATTTCATAGTTTCATTTTTTGGATTGTACTAAAATATCAATTTTTCTATATATTTGCCCGATCAATAGGGGTGCCTTGTTTGCGAAATCAAACACAAAAACAGGCTGAGAATATACCCATCTGATAAGTTGACAATTGACAGTTGACAATTGAGAGTTTACACGTAACACTTTCAACTTTCGGCTTTCTGCTTTCAGCTTGCAGAGCACCTGATCCGGATAATGCCGGCGTAGGGAGGTACAAGTTAATAAGCTGCAAAGAACCCCACTATGTAGGATTTTTAACTAAAAAAATAAGTTAAATTGAAAAAGTTATTCATCATCGCCACGGCGATTCTGATGCCTTTATTGGCTTCAGCTCAATTTTCTATTACAGGAAAAATTACAGAAAAAAATTCAGGCTTAGCACTCAAATCTGCCAGTATCAGCTTAGAAAATCCGGCTTTATCGACCCGAACGGATGTAAATGGAAATTTCACCTTTAAAAATCTAAAAACAGGAAATTACCTGATCAAAGTTACTTACATCGGTTATAAGACTCTTGAAAAATCAATCAGCCTTGATGGGAATGTTAATCTGGATCTGGAATTAATCCCAAACAATCTGCTTGCAGATGAGGTATTGGTCAGAGCTACCCGGGCATCTGAAAATTCTGCAAGCACCTACCGGAATATCAGTAAAGAAGAGTTAGAAAAAAATAATCTGGGCCAGGACTTGCCCTTTCTTTTAAATCAGACTCCATCAGTGGTTGTCAGTTCAGATGCTGGTAATGGAATCGGCTATACCGGTATCCGCATCCGCGGAAGCGACCCAACCCGTTTAAATGTCACGATTAATGGTATTCCATACAATGACCCCGAAAGTCAGGGTACCTTTTGGGTGAATCTGCCGGATTTTGCCTCATCGGTAGACAATATTCAGATCCAAAGGGGTGTTGGAACATCTACTAATGGTGCGGGCGCTTTTGGAGGTAGTTTAAATATTCAAACCACAACCAAACAGGATTCTGCCTATGCTGAGCTTAATAATACTTTTGGTTCATACCAGACTGTGAAAAATACCATTAATGCGGGAACCGGACTGATCAATAATAAGTTCAGTTTTGACGGAAGATTATCCCGAATCAAGTCTGATGGGTATATAGACCGGGGTTCGTCCATGCTCAAATCCTATTTCTTAAGTGGAGCTTATTACGGTAAAAAAGATCTGATTCGTGTAAACGTTTTTTCAGGATCAGAAAAAACCTATCAGGCATGGAACGGAGTACCCGAAAACCTGCTCAAAACAAACCGGACCTTTAATGGCTTCACTTATGATGATCAGACCGATAATTATACCCAGGATCACTATCAGTTTCTGTATTCTCATACATTTTCTGATAAATTTTCTGCTAATACAGCCCTTCATTATACCTATGGAAGAGGCTATTTCGAGGAGTTTAAAGAAGATCAAAAGCTGGAAAATTATGGTATAAATCCGCAACTAGTAGGCGGAAGTACTATTGACAGAACCAATCTGATCAGACGCCGATGGCTGGACAATGATTTTTATGGTATGACTTACTCTCTGAATTATAATCCCTCAAAGGAGCTTATCTTCACTTTAGGAGGAGCTTATAATGAATATGATGGCGATCATTTTGGAGAGGTAATTCGGGGTCAGTTTATTCCAATTGCTAATACTATTTCTCCATATTATAAGGGCAATGGCTTTAAAACAGATTTTAATACTTATGCAAAGGCCGATCTTGAACTTGGGAAGCTGAAGTTATTTGCTGATCTACAATACAGAAGTGTTAGTTACCGAGTCAATGGAACCGATAAGAACAGAATGAATTTAGATCAGGAGGATTTTCTGCATTTTTTCAATCCAAAATTTGGTATGACTTATAGCCTGAATTCCATGAACAATGTGTATGCTTCAGTTGCAGTTGCCAATAAAGAACCAAACCGAGATGATTATATCAATTCTACCCCAGCCAACCGGCCATTGTCAGAAAATTTGCTTGATATTGAAGCCGGGTACCGACTTGGAGGAAGCAGATTTAATGCCGGAATTAATGCTTATGCGATGATCTACAATAACCAACTTGTTCTGACGGGCAAAGTGAACGATGTGGGCGAATACATCCGTCAAAATGTTGAAGACAGCCATCGCTACGGTATTGAAGCTGATACCAGGTTACAGATTAATAATAAATTAGCCTGGACTGTTACCGCCTCAATAAGTGATAATAAGATAAAAAATTTCACAGAATATGTGGATGATTATGATAATGGCGGACAAATTGTCAATAATTACAAGAACACCGATCTGGCATTTTCTCCAAATTTTATCGGATCGGGGGAACTGAGTTGGCAGGCTTTCAAGAAAACTGAAATTGCCTTGTTGAGCAAGTACGTAGGTAAGCAATACCTGGATAATACTTCCAATTCAAAAAGAAGTCTGGATGCTTTTTTTGTAAATGATCTACGTTTGAGGTATAATACTTCGTTTAAAGGGGTAAAAAATATAGGAATAACTTTACTGGTTAATAATGTGTTCTCTGAACTTTATGAAGCAAATGGATATACATTTAGTTATTTGTATGGTGGAGATTTTACCACAGAAAACTTTTATTACCCGCAGGCGCCACGTAATTTTTTACTTGCACTAGGTTTGAAATTTTAAAAAAGGCTGTCAGTCCCGGACCTGATCCGGGATGAACCCTGTCAGCCTTACCATGTCAGCGTTAAATAAATATTATGAAAAAATACATCTCCAAATTCCATTACCTGACCCAGGATCTGCCACATCGTAGTCATGTTGAACAAACAGCAATTGCCTGTAAAGCTGGAGCTAACTGGATACAGTATCGTTGTTTGACCAAGTCAGATGCTGAGCTTATTGAAGAACTCCATCAGGTAGCATCGATTTGCGACGACTGGGGAGCTACATTGATTCTGACTAATCATTATCATCTATTGGATCAGGTTGACGCTCAGGGAGTTCATCTGGAGAATATGAAGGCGGATTTTATTAAGATTCGTGAAATTATTAGTGATGAGAAGACCCTGGGGGCATCAGCCAATACATTTGAGGATATTCAGCGAATCTATTCTTCGGGAGCGGTAGACTATATTGGCTGCGGACCATTTACACAAACTAAAACCAAAGCAAATGACTATCACTTACTCGGAATAAATGGCTATGTTGAGCTTGTGGCGAAAATGAAAAATTCAGGCATAGATATACCGGTTTTAGCTGTTGGGGGAATTAAAATTGATAATACAGACCCAATTCTCAAAACTGGAATTCATGGAATTGCAGTGTCTGCATCTGTGAATCTGGCTGATGAGCCTGCCGAGGCAATTAAGGACTTCTATAAAAAGATCTACTGAAATTGAGCAAGGAGTGAGAGTTTAAGATAAGGATTAAAGTATTCTCCCAGTAAAATGTAGAATTTAATTTCGACATAAAGAAGGTTAAATAATCCTCTGGAGTTAATATGATTAGATTTTAGAAATCAATACCTGTGTGTTATAGGTTAGTTCAGCCCTTTCCTCCGTAGTATTTCCGGCAAGAAATCGTTGTCATTCAAGCGACAGCTGGAACCTCCTCCGGCAAGGTTTATTTTACCCGGAGCTGTACCTCACAGGGACTGGCAGCCCGTCGCTGCTGGTGCGCGTGCAATTTCATTATTTAAGGTTAAGTTCAAATCTGCTGATTACTCTTTCTATTCGAAATTTTCTCTTTCGACCCAGAAGAAAGTCGCATTTTTATAGTTGACCCAGAATGGGTCACATGCTTATAGAACAATTTTCAATAAAAAAATCCCGCCCGCCCAGGGCGGGCATATGTGGTAATGGGCCGCCTTCGGGGACAGCTAATCTGTTATGACATTGGCCTCTAAAGGGCAAAACGGCACCAAACATAAATCTTGAATACTTAAATAATGACATTGAGCGTGCGCTAGCATACAAGTATTAAAGTATTATCCTAAAAATCTACAATTTCACCAATAACCGCAGTCATGACTGGATTTGTCTTGAATCCTGGCTCTTGGCTCTTGGTTCCTTATTCTTTCCTCCTCTATCTTTCCTCTTTTTTTCAAAAAATATCTAAGTTTGATAAATGTCCTCCCATCATATTGTTCGCGAAAAGCAGGAACCAGCTTTACTGATTATGAGCCTTGAAGGTTTCGAGAATGAAAATCTGGGTCAAATATTGGAGTGGAGCCCAACGGTAATCGTTCATGAAGATATTTATGAACTTGTTGATTCCATGGCCTTTAAAGTCGACGCTGTGTTAACAAAAGATCTTCATTTTAATACACAGGAAAGTACCAGCTTGATTCTTACAGACCTTAAACCCCTTGAGGATGCACTGAAATTTCTGGTTGCCGAGCAATATCCGGCAGTTAATATTATTACTAATGGGTTTATCTTGAAGGACTATGTATTTTTTGTAGATGATCTGGATATTGTGGTGTTTATTGGTGATAAAAAAATATTTCCAGTAAGATCCGGTTTCAGTAAATGGCAACCTGCCGGTGAACAGATTGAGATTCTACATGAGGTTCATGATCTTCAAACCTCTGGATTAATAAAATTAGAAGATCATAAATATGAAACAGAAAAGGATGGTTTTTATTCTCTAATCTTTGAGCAAGCGTTTATATTTATTGCAGAATCAATTTAAAATGAGAATCAGAAAAGCAACTGAAGAGGACATTGCAGTAATCACTGAACTTGCAGAAAAAATCTGGTGGCCGGCCTACAGAAATATTATTTCTGACGAACAGATCAGCTTTATGCTCAAGGATATGTACTCAGCAGAAAGTCTAAAAGAACAGATGAGCTCGGGTATTGAATTCATCCTGGCTGAAAGGGAAAATGTAGCAGTGGCCTTTGCAGGATTCTCACTTAACGCTCCAGATGAAGGGGTTTTTAAACTGCATAAGCTGTATGTTCTTCCTTCTGAGCAAGGTAGCGGGACAGGCAAAAAACTTATTGCATATATCTCAGATTTCGCACGTGATCATGGTGGAAAAATCCTTGAGTTAAATGTAAATAGGGGCAATTCTGCGTCAGAATTTTACAAAAAAGTTGGCTTTGAAATTTACCGGATAGTAGATATCTCCTATCATCATTTTATCCTGAATGATTACATCATGAGGAAAGATCTCTGAAATTAATAAATTACTGTCTGCCGCTTAATTTCGGTATTCTTTTTGGCGTATCAGCTCCGGACACAATGCTTCTCGCACTCCATGCAATCGCTTTAATTGTTGAGTAAATATTTGCCACCTCTAGTGTTTCAAATTCATCATTTACTGTATGATAATATTTATCCGTATCAATTTGATCGGTTGATATCGTATGCGCCGGAACTCCTAAAGCTGCCAGTGTAGCATTATCACTGCGGTAAAATAGATTCTGTGTTGGATACGGATCAGGATGAAATTTAAAATCAGTTCCGGCAAGATTTTTCTGAAGAATCTCCCCAAAATCAGACCTTTCATAACCTGTGATAAAGGCCGCATTTTTACCAAATTTCGATTCCTTACCAATCATTTCGATGTTGAACATGGCGACAACATCATCCGGGTTTAAGAGTGAAGAGAAATGACGGGCACCAAAACCCCCAACTTCTTCTGCAGTAAAAGCCACAAATATCAGGGTACGTTCATTATTGTTTAGTTTCTTGTAGTATTTGGCAAGTGAAATTACGGCGGTAGTTCCGGATGCATCATCATCAGCACCGTTTGCAATGGCATCACCGTCAACTTCCTTTACAATACCTAAATGATCATAATGTGCAGAAATTAAAACGAGTTCTTTTTCTTTTGATCTACCGGGTAGCATCCCTGCAACATTAAACAAAGGAAGTTCTTCAATCTTATTGCTGAAACTAACATTGTATGAAGCAGCATCGGTTTCATCTAGGATAAACACCGCAGCCGCAGTTTGATTTGGTTTTTCAACTATTCGTCCGCGACTACTATTATCCTTAAGACGCTTAAACATCTGAGCATGCTGTTTATCAACCAGTACCAAAACCGGTGATTTCATAGCTGTTATTTCACGGTATTTCTGGATAAACTGATCACCTGAAGCTATTCGTAATACCTTATTTCCGGAGCTTTGATCAAAACCTGATGATGGCAGATCAGAAATAAGCAGTAAATTTTGCTGATCAATTGACTTTCCGTTCAACGTTGCCTTAACAGTTTCAGGCTTAATTCTCTTAACCAAAAAGTCTTGCCTGAAATCATTATCTCCTTCAAGTGGTTTGAGACCAATCACCTTAAATTCATTTTCTATAAACTTTGCAGCTTTATCAATTCCGGGTGTGAAAGTACCCCTGCCTTCCATTTCATCAGAAGAAAGTGTTTTTATTAAGCGGGAAACATCAGCTTCCTTAATTAATTGCTCGGGTTTTTGAACTGCACAAGAGGACAGAAATAAAAAGGCAAAAATAGCTATGTATAAATTTTTCATGAATCTATTCAATTGATATTCAATAATTTATAAAATTTGAACAAAATTTAATTTGTAAAGATTCTCGAAGGTAAGTCAAAAAGCTGAAAATGGATAGAAAAATGGGGAAAATGAGACCTTTACGGTGAATGCACCGACCAGAGGAGTAATAGGAACGAGTCTGAAGACTCTTAATTCATTTATAAATC
>JBIIRT010000013.1:0-39296 GCA_044341405.1 Daejeonella sp.
TATCACCTTTCTCAGTTTTAATAATTGCTTTACTCATATATGTTTTATTGTTAATGGAAGACAAAGGTAATTAATTCGCTGAATTGATAAAATTCTTCAATTATCTTCTTCTTTTAATACCTTTAAATAGTGTAGAACGTTATAAATCACAATGCTGAAAGCCAAATTAACCCTTATCCTTCTATTTTTAACCGCATTTTGTAGAGCTGCGTCCATTTTAATTCCGATGGATGAAGATCAAAAAAATCATCTGAAAGCCTATGGTATCACTTACTGGGCTTTAAAAAATGGACTGGAAACCGACTGGCTGTTGAATTACAGAGGAGGAAGTTTTCTAATGAAATATACTCAAGCCATGGAATCAGAATGTAAGATCAGAGGAATATCTTACGAAGTGCTGGCAGATGGAAAAGTAACTATGATTTTGAATGAAGTGACTGATCCATCAGTCAACATGGATATGGTCAAGCTTGAAAAAGCACCAAAAATTGCAGTTTATTCTCCAAAAAACAAATTACCCTGGGACGATGCAGTGACCATGGTTCTAAGCTATGCAGAAATACCTTACGAAATTTTGTATGACGACGAGGTATTAAAAGGGGAGTTGCCCAAATACGATTGGCTACATCTTCATCATGAAGATTTTACAGGTCAATACAACCGATTCTGGAGTGCCTTCAGAAACGCCTCCTGGTTTATCGAAGACGTAAAACTGCAAGAAGCTACAGCAAAGCGAAATGGCTTTAGCAAAGTATCTGAAATGAAACTTGAGGTTGCCCGTTCTATCCGCAATTTTTGTTCGGGAGGTGGATTTATGTTTGCGATGTGTTCAGGTCCTGAAACCATTGATATCGCCCTGTCAGCTAACGGTATAGACATCGTGGAACGTGTTTTCGATGGTGACTCTTCAGACCCAAAAGCACAGTCGAAACTTGATTTTAATCAAACTTTTGCTTTCCAGAATTTTAAGCTGGATGTGAATCCTGCAAACAATGAATTTTCTAATATTGACGCCACCCCTATCCGTTCGCAAATCCTAAATAAGACAAATGACTTTTTTACTTTATTTGATTTCTCAGCAAAATGGGATATTGTTCCTGCCATGCTTACCCAAAACCATGATAAAGTAGTCAAAGGTTTTATGGGACAAACTACTTCGTTCAGAAAAAGCACAATCAAACCTAATGTATTGGTAATGGGTGAAACCAAAATAAGTGATGAAGCACGTTACATTCATGGGGAATTTGGCAAAGGACAATGGACTTTCTATGGCGGACATGACCCAGAAGATTATCAGCATATGGTTGGAGATCCACCTACCGACTTGAATTTGCATCCAAACTCACCAGGATACAGACTGATTTTGAACAACGTGTTATTTCCAGCGGCGAAGAAGAAAAAACAGAAAACTTGATTAATTGACAGTTGACAATTGACAGTTGACAATTTAGCAATCTGCTAACAAACAACAATTAATATAAGGGAATTGGAAATGGTGAATAGGAAAATAAAATATCCTAAACTAGCAATCTTTTGTCAACTCTCAACTCTCAATTAATTATAGAATTTCCAGCTTACCCCAAACTTCAACACTTTATCCTGCATGGGATAGGATCGGACGGTATAAAATCCTTTTGAAAGCCAGCCCTGATTGATATAATCATATTTAAGAAAAAGATTTGCACGCTTTAATGTAGCCCGTACCCAAACATCCATCACAGGATAAGTAGAATATTCAAGTGAATTAGCATCATTATAAAACTGGCTTACATTAATTGCATAAGCCGGTGCTTGGAAAGGAGTATTAAAACGAAGATCAAATCCTAAATTGGTATACAATACTTTAAACAGCCTGCTTGCATAATAAAAGCTATTATAGGTATATATCTCAGGAGTTCTGATAATATCCTGAAAATCCGTTTTTTGGTAAACGATACGATTGTCAAGATTAAACCTACCAAACTTGAAATCCTTTGACAGACTAATCTTTAATAAATTAATATTGGTGCCAAACTGATCAGGCGTGATCTGCCTAACACTTGAAGTCTCTTTGAAATAAAGATAATTACCCACCAGAAAATACTCTGCTTTTGCTGCCAGATTATATTTTGGATTTTGGTATAAAAAGGAGAGGTT
Organism: Daejeonella sp.; assembly: GCA_044341405.1. Lineage (GTDB taxonomy): Bacteria > Bacteroidota > Bacteroidia > Sphingobacteriales > Sphingobacteriaceae > Daejeonella. The sequence continues at coordinate 2,137 of JBIIRT010000013.1, forward strand.
GCTTATTTTTGATCTCTCGAAGTTTCTATCCCAGCTATGGTATTGATAATCAACCCGCTCAAACATCTGTTCCGGAGATTTATTTTGAATGTATGCCCCAAGTACAATCCTACCAATTGACTTACTCAATAAAAAGCTGGTATTGGCTTCGTAGAAAAAATCACCCGCATTTCTACCTTGTACAATTTGATTCAGATCCCCATCGATATTCACCTTATCACTGAAACGATACCCCAGTCCTGCTTTAAGCATTGTATTTGAAAAATTTGATTCATATGCCAGCTGTTCATAGTGGTACAGATCATTTTGAATACCCAAGTCAAGCTTAAGTTCATTTTTTATAAAACTTAGTGCTTTACCCCGTAAATAAAAACTATAACTAAATTCATTTCGAAGGTTTGATACTTTGGTAGAATCATTTGTCAGTGTAAATGATTGAGACGGGAGTGTTGGAAAAGCTCCATAAATATCCTCCTCATTTCTGAAAAATTTATATTGATCCCGCGTATAAGTTAAGGTATGCGAAACACGCTGAGTAGGTAAGATTCGCTCTGAAGAATCAGGACCCTGAAGGCTATCTATTCTGCCAACATAATAAAGCTGCTTCAGCAAGAACTGAGTTTGCCGCCAAGTCTGCATAGGACGGTCAGCCCTTGTACCCTTCAGAAAAACCGGCTCTGCCCTTTTATCAAGGGAATTTCCCTTAAAAATAGTATCATTCCTGGTTGACCCATTTTCACCTGCCTTCAACGTATTAAATATGACATCTCCAATAATATTATAGCGCTTTTTTGGAGATTCATACCACGCAAAAAGAGCTGCATTCAAATGATCTGCTTTCTGATTAACATAAAAACCATCGCCTGTCAGACGGTTATAATGTGCCCCTACATTTAAATTGGGCTTAACATTCTGCGAATGCGTTACCTTAAACACCTGTTCATGAATTCTTCCATTCACATAATATAGCTCTGTATAAGGTGATTTGGCGCGGTAGAACTTAATCGAATCCTGAATTAACTTATAAAGATCAAGGCTATGAAAGCCCGCATCGAAACCAATGGTTCTTGAGGGATTAAAAAGCATTTCACGGTAGGCAATTCCGGCACTTCCCAAGCCGATAGTTGGGTTTTCGGGTTGATAAAGCGGACTGAAATTCTGGAAATTTTTGACTGTAGTATCTATTCCCCTGGTCTGGGTACCTTCTTTTAGCAGTTTGAAATTAGTATAACGAATATGTCTTGCATAGTAATAAATTGAATCGGCATCACTGGTTTTATTCAAGGAGGTGTCTCTCTCACCAGTCTGCCCCATACGCCCCGATGAACCTGTACTACTCCCCTGTGCCCTGATCGTTCTTTGGGCAAACGCCGATGAAACATCCAGAAGCTGAATAAGAAAGACTACTAAGGCTAGGCGCTTGATCATTAAAGTTCCAGAATGAGTTCTTTTAATATTTTAGTCATTTTGGGTTCAGCTTCTTCTGCAGTTTTAAGAATCTCTTCCAATGACACGGCCTTGAGTGTATCAGGGAAACCTTCATCCGTAAGTACTGAAATAGCAAAAACCGGGAGAGACATATGATTCGCGACAATAACTTCAGGAACAGTACTCATTCCTACAGAATCAGCTCCTATTAAGCGTAAAAACCGATACTCTGCCCTTGTTTCAAGATTCGGTCCATTGACAGAAACATAAACTCCGGAATGGCAGCAAATATTATTTTTTATAGCAATTTCCAAACCCATTTTGATCATTTTTTTGTCGTATGGTTCACTCATATCTGGAAATCGGGGGCCCAAGCTATCGAAATTTTCACCGCGAAGTGGATTATCCGTCTGCATATTGATATGATCATTGATAATCATCAAATCACCTTTACGATATTCCGGATTCAGGGCGCCACTTGCATTTGAAACAAATAATTTCTGAATTCCCAGCATTTTCATCACCCGGACAGGAAAAGTAATTTGCTTCATATCATAGCCCTCATAATAATGAAGACGACCCTGCATTGCAACGACCCGTTTGCCTCCCAACATTCCAAAAATCAGCTTACCAGAATGAAACTCAAGCGTCGAAATTGGAAAATCAGGAATATTGGCATACATCAAACTATGATGGATTTCGATATCCTCAACTAATCCTCCTAAACCTGTACCTAGGATAATTCCAATCTCCGGCTCAAAATTATCAGTCTTTTTATTGATAAAATCAGTTGTTTGACGCAGGTTTTGATGCATATTCCTCTATTAAATTATTGAATTTTGTCCTCTCAGGCTCTAAAAACTCTGCCTCAACAGGCAGGTAATAAACTGCTAAGTCTTTTAATTTAGTACCGATATCTGAAGTTCTTAAACGTTGTGCATCCTTCTCGGTAGTAATGATCAAATTATCATCTCCTTTCAAGTCATTGAATGCACTTACAAGTTTAGTGATATTTTTTTCGCTGAACTGATGATGATCAGGATATTGATGATGTATCAGTTCAGAACCATAGGATGAAAGCGTAGCAAATAAGGGTGCTGCGTTGGCAATACCTGTCAATAAAATGACCTTACTTTTTTGATTGATCGAATTCAGACTCCGGTCAGGATTAACTTCATCGAATGATTTTAAATGACCATACTTCAAAAAAGAGAAAAATAGTCTCTTAGTTTTGAATCTGCCCATTACCTTATCATGCTGTTCCTTATTGATTTTTTCAGGACATTTTGTTACCACTATGATATCGGCACGATTAATAGCCCAAAGCGGCTCCCGAAGATTACCAGAGGGTAAGAGCCATTGATTTTGCAATAAACTACTATACTCAAACAGTAGAATGCTCAGACCCGGCTTTACGGCGCGATGCTGAAAGGCATCATCCATGATAATAAGTTCATGATTACTTTCAAGCTGCTGAATACCTTTCACTCTATTCTCACATACAGCAACTGTAATATCGCTAAATTTCCGCTTAAACTGCAGAGGTTCATCACCGGAATCAATGCTGGAAGAATCCGTATCCACTGTGCGAAATCCGGAAGTCTTCCGCCCATAACCTCTACTTAATGTGGCTATTTTATACTTATCCTTCAGTAAACGAACGAGGTATTCGGTCATCGGACTTTTACCTGAACCACCTACCGATAAATTCCCGACTGAAATTACAGGTAATTGAAATTTACAGGAATTAAATATCCCGAAATCGTAGGCAAGATTTCGAAGTATCACTCCGAAGCCGTACAAGATTGAAATTGGAAATAATAAAAGTCGCAGTAGTTTCATTCTTAAGATTAGAACAAAAATACATAATTGATTTTAAGCTTGGATTTATTAGGGTGTTTAGTTGATTAATTAAGCCTTTTTAGTAGAAATTTTTACACTTTATACCCTATTTGAAAGGATTTATGCGCGGCTTTGGGTGTTAAATATCGTAATCATAAAGAACGAATATGAACCAAAGCCTTATCTTTGCCCCAACCAATTAGACCAATTATGTTAAAAGGATTTTTCAAGGTGCCTCAACCGGTCAATGAACCTATATTGAATTATGCCCCCGCGAGCAAGGAACGCCAATTGCTAAAAAATGCACTCCATGATGCCCGATCTGAAGTAATTGATATTCCCATGTATATCGGCGGTAGAGAAATCTATACCGATAAAAAAGTCAATATTAATCCGCCTCACGATCATCAACACTTATTGGGAACATATAACCAGGGTACGAAAGAACATGTTTCTGATGCGATTAATGCGGCACTTGCAGCAAAAACTGCATGGGAGAATTTGCCTTGGGAACAACGTGCAGCTATATTTTTAAAAGCCGCCGACCTGATTGCAGGGCCTTATCGCTATAAACTGAATGCTGCAACTATGTTGGGGCAATCAAAAAATGCATTTCAGGCCGAGATTGATGCAGCCTGCGAACTCATAGATTTCTTACGATTCAATGTTAAATACATGAGTGAAATCTACGAACAACAACCTCCTGTATCCCCCAAAGGCAGTTGGAACAGGCTGGAGCAAAGACCACTCGAAGGTTTTGTTTTTGCGCTTACCCCGTTTAATTTTACGGCCATAGCTGGTAACCTGCCAAGTTCAGCAGCGATGATGGGAAATGTTGTGGTTTGGAAGCCTTCCAATACACAGATCTATTCTGCGAATGTGCTCATGCAGATTTTCCGTGAAGCTGGATTGCCAGATGGGGTAATCAATCTGGTCTATGTTTCTGGTCCGGAGGCAGGTGAAGTGATTTTTAATCACCCTAATTTTTCAGGAATTCATTTCACAGGATCTACCACAGTATTCCAGGATATCTGGAAAACAATTGGAAACAATATTCATAAGTACAAAACCTATCCTCGTATCGTTGGTGAAACGGGTGGTAAAGACTTTATTTTGGTACACGGTTCTGCAGATGCGGAAGCCTCAAGTACTGCTATTCTACGGGGAGCCTTTGAATATCAGGGACAGAAGTGCTCTGCTGCATCAAGGGTTTACATTGCAGCATCCGTGTGGCCTAAGATCAAAGAATTATTGACACGTGATCTGAAAAGCCTTAAAATTGGCCCTACCGAAGATTTCGGTAATTTTATTAATGCCGTTATCGATGAAAAATCGTTTGATAAGCTTGCCGGATATATAGACAAAGCGAAAAATGACGAAGGGTTAGAGATCATTGCCGGGGGTAATTATGATAAATCCAAGGGCTATTTCATTGAGCCAACAGTCTTGGTAACTAAAGATCCTTATTACATAACCATGTGTGAAGAACTATTCGGACCGGTATTAACGATCTATGTTTTTGAAGACAATGATTTTGAAAAAACACTTGATATTATAGACAATACCTCCATTTATGCACTGACAGGTGCTGTTTTAGCCCAAGACCGCTATGCATTGGCAAAGGCTACACATGCCCTTAGAAATGCCGCAGGAAATTTTTATGTCAATGATAAGTGCACAGGCGCAGTGGTTGGACAACAACCCTTTGGTGGTGCCAGAGGATCAGGAACAAATGATAAAGCCGGTTCAATGATCAATTTATTACGCTGGGTGTCGCCAAGAGTGATTAAAGAGACATTCGATCCTCCTAAAGATTACCGTTATCCTTTTCTGGACAATGAATAAAAAGGCGTAGAAAACCGAATGCAGTTCAGTTCCCATTTGGTAGGTGTTCTCACAGTACCTAGCACGATCATATAATTGATAGGTGATAACACCAACCATAGGAAAACGAGGGTAATATAATTGCGAGGTTAAAATTAGATTTTGAAAAGCAATTCCTGTGTCGTAGAGGTCAATTCAGTCCTTTCCTCAGGAGTAGTTCCGGCAAGAAAGTGTTGTCATTCCAGCGACAGCTGGAACTTCCTCCGGCAAGGTTTATTTTACCCAGGGCTGAATTTCATGGGGACGGATAGCCCGACAAAAGAATAATCTATCAGTTGATTAAACTCGGGTAGAAGCGATCGCTTTTTTGCAATGCGGAATTTAAAGATTGATAAGCAAATCACTGGAAAAAACCGCTCAAGACGGGTGGATAAAATAACTGAAGAGACACGGACCTTGCTTTACAAAACAAGAAAAATAATTTAATCTTATCGTATCCCAACAAGATTTTAAACCAAACCCACCCAAAATAATTATTTCACTTTCGACTCATCCAACTTAAAGATCTTTCCCAGATTTTCACTAGACGTGGCGGAAACCTGTAAGTCCTTTACGAGACCTGTACTCAAGTCTATCACCCATCCATGAATCTCAAGATCCTCACGTTCCCGCCAGGCATTCTGAACAATGGTCGTCTTACAAAGGTTGTAGACCTGCTCAATTACATTCAATTCAACCAATCGGTTTAGTTTCATGTTTTCATCGGTGATGCGATCAAGCTCATGACTGTGCAGACGATATACGTCTTTAATATGCCTTAGCCAATTATCAATGAGGCCAAATTGTTTATTGCTTAAGGCGGCAGCAATACCACCACATCCATAATGACCCGAAACAATTACATGTTTCACCTTTAATACGTTAACTGCATAATCTAATACACTTAACATATTCATATCAGAGTGAACGCAAACATTCGCAATATTTCTGTGCACGAATACCTGACCGGGCTTAGTATTTGTCACTTCATTGGCTGGAACACGGCTATCTGAACATCCGATCCATAACACATCCGGTTCCTGACCTGCAGCTAATCTTTTGAAATAATCAGGATCTCTTTCGGTTTCAAAATTTACCCAATCCCGGTTACCTTGAAGTAACTCATCGTAACCACGTCTTTTTCTTTCAACTGTAGTCTTTGCCATATTCTCTGACTCTTCCATTATTTCGTTTCTTAACAAAAAAAGATGAACAAAAAGACATACCCGACTAGATTTATGGCGAATTCCTTCTTCATATTTATATAAAACAAGAATTAGTTGCCTTTCTTAACACAACTATAAAGTTAACAAAACCCACTGGCTCTGAATCAGAAATAAGAAACTTTATGAAATCGTTACATAGAATAAATATCAGATACCAAGTTCAAATTGGGTCAAAAAACCCCATCTATTACCCGGATGCCTGAAAGAATAATTGCCATCATTGGCCATGTAATTTATATTCAACTGCAACTTAATTCTATGTTTATTAAAGTATTTGGTTGAACCCATTTCAAGAATATTTTTCCGTGTTTCGTAAGCCAAAATTTTAGCTGAAGGACTTAATCTTGAATATCTGAAGGCTAATTCAATATTGGATGGGAAAATATAAGAGGCCTGATGGTTTATTCCATTTCCAGTAAATGCGTAACTAAGATTCCCAGCTGTATTGAAGGTAAGTGGCGCATCCACATGCCGCTTTATATATTCCAAAGAATAAGCCCAGCCCCTGTATTTACCAATTGCATCAATCATCCAGGTTGACATATCTACCGGACTAAAAAGTTCCTTTCCAAGCTGACCGCCGGTGCGGTTTGTCTTTTTATTTTTACTGTAACCTGCCGCAAATGATACTTTTGGTGTTGGTTCACGTTCTAGATCACCTTCCGAATAATCGCCACCACCGGTAAAAGAACCAAAAGGTAAAATCTCAACACGGCCGGTATATGCCAAACCATTATCTGTTGTGTTGACACTTCTTCCTTCTCCTGTTGTGATTGCACCTTTAAAATGGTAATCCATTTCACCAATCTTATTATGATAATAAGCTTTTAGTCCGAAATCACGATCTATAGTCATTGCACCATTAACTATTGAACGATCTGCAAACTGCAATTGACCAGAAGAATTAACCCTTTGTCTGTTCCCTGGTAATTTATTCTGCCCAAATCCTATATAAAACTTCGGTGTAAAGTGGTAAAATAAGATTGCATCACGAACGATATTGGCAATACCCGTATTATCAAAGTCCTGATCACTTCGGGTAAATGCCAATTGTAGGCTATACGTTAGCTTAGGGTTCATTATGTAACCATCGACCCGCATTCTTAATCTGCGAACCCTGGCATCGTATTCATTAAAACTGAGATCATTACCTGAAGTCGTGAAGGCTCCGATCCTGTTCTGCATCCGAAAACGAAAATTAATATAGAATGAAGAATCAGGAGCCTTAAATTGCAAACCTGTAAAATTATGAATCATTGCCCGTTCATCTCTCTCATTTTGAGAAAAAACATTGTTAGAAACTAGTAAAACAACAATTATTGAAACAAGTCTGGGAAAAGACATCTGGTACTTTTTAAACAAAATTAATGATTTTTTAACATAAAATTCAAATTTAAGACCCTCATTAAACGTTCTGGAGCCACATTAAAAAGTACAGAAAATATAATAGTGATGAATAGAAAATAAATCAATGGTTGAATTCATTTATTCAATTTTTAGTAATTTCACAATTCCGAGAAATCAGTTATAACCCTTCAAATTGTGAACAAAAGAACTCAAATATTAATTAGCAAGCAAGAAGCTGCCCTTTTGGGTGGTGGTGAGGCGCGAATCGAAAGTCAGCATAAAAAGGGCAAATTAACTGCCAGAGAACGCTTACATTTTTTACTGGATCAAGGTTCATTTGAAGAAATAGGAATGCTGGTCATGCATCGTTCCACAGATTTTGGAATGCAGAATGAACATTATCCCGGAGATGGAGTGGTTACCGGGTATGGCACAATTAATGGAAGGCTTGTGTATGTATTCTCTCAGGATTTTACCGTTTTTGGAGGCTCATTGTCAGAAACTCACGCAGAAAAAATCTGTAAGATTATGGATCTTGCACTAAAAAATGGCGCCCCCCTTATTGGTCTGAATGATTCTGGAGGTGCAAGAATACAAGAGGGGGTAGTTTCTTTGGGCGGATATGCCGATATTTTCTACAGAAACACCATGGCATCGGGTGTTATTCCACAAATCTCGGCAATAATGGGGCCCTGCGCAGGTGGTGCAGTGTATTCACCGGCCATTACCGATTTTGTGCTGATGGTTGAGAATACCTCCTACATGTTTGTAACTGGTCCGAATGTGGTAAAAACCGTAACTCACGAAGAGGTAAGCTCTGAAGAACTGGGTGGAGCAACAGCGCATGCTACAAAATCAGGTGTCACTCATTTTGCTTGTGCAAATGAAATCGATGCGATTAACCATGTGAAAAAGCTACTTTCATTTATGCCGCAAAATTGCGAAGAAACAGCACCATCAATTGCTTATGAAAGTGCTGATGAATCAAGACCTAAACTTGACGAAATCATCCCGGAAAACAATTCTCAACCCTATGATATACGTGAAATAATTTTAGAAGTATGTGATGAAGGCACTTTTTTAGAGGTGCATAAAGACTTTGCCGAAAATATTGTAGTCGGCTTTGCCCACCTGGCTGGCAGAAGTATTGGCATCGTGGCAAATCAGCCGGCGTTTTTAGCGGGAGTACTGGATATTAAATCATCTGTAAAGGGTGCACGTTTTGTTCGCTTTTGCGACAGTTTCAATATACCACTATTGGTTCTTGAAGATGTACCGGGGTTCCTTCCGGGAACAGATCAGGAATGGAACGCAATTATCACCAATGGCGCAAAACTATTGTATGCTTTTTGTGAAGCTACAGTCCCGAGAATAACAGTTATTACACGCAAAGCTTATGGTGGTGCTTATGATGTAATGAACTCCAAGCACATTGGAGCCGACATGAATTATGCCTGGCCGGGGGCAGAAATTGCAGTAATGGGCGCTAAAGGAGCAGCTGAAATTATTTTCAAAAAAGAGATCAGCTCTGCAGATGACCCAAATGCCCGCTGGTTAGAAAAAGAAAAAGAATACTCAGACATTTTTGCAAACCCGTACAGAGCAGCTGAGCGAGGTTTTATAGATGAGGTTATTGAGCCTTCGCAAACTCGCAAAAAGCTAATAAAAGCCTTCAAAATGTTGGAGAACAAAGTTGTAAATAACCCCAGAAAGAAACATGGGAATATTCCTTTGTAGTTAGTCCCGTGAATGTCACATATTGAACAAATTCCCCCGGAACTAACCTGGCGCATTCGCAGGCAGGTTTTGTATCCTGATCAGGAATTCGCCAAGGCAATTCTGGATCAGGATGATGAGGGTATGCATTTGGGTTTGTTTTATGAGAATAAATTGATCAGCGTTGTTTCCATATTCAGAAAAGAGAATGAAATTCACTTACGCAAATTTGCAACACTTGAGCCCTACCAAAAGAAAGGTTTTGGGACTGAACTGTTAAAGTATCTTATTGAACTAGTGAGATTAGACAATTGCGATAAAATCTGGTGCAATGCACGAAAAAATGCTTCAGGTTTTTATGCTAAATTTGGATTTGTAGAAACGGAAAAAACATATCAAAAGGATGGTTATGATTTTGTGATTATGGAAAAAACTAGTTTTTAGAATCAGATTAATGAGTAATATTCTTCAAATCTGCTATTTGAAATCTTAATTTTCACTCAGGCTTCAATAAAACACTACATTGAAAAATGGACCCAAACAAAACAATTTCAGAACCAGGGAATAAGATCAAAAAAGCATAGCAATAATCAATAAGTAAAAGTACCAAAGAGCCGCATGGCTATAAGTTAAAATCCAAGAAAGAACAGAAAAAATGACAAAGAAAAAAGAGCAGAAACATATCCCGGTAGTCACCAAAAAATCACTAGATTTTTTTGAAAAATACATCAATAACCCCTCAGCTACCGGTTTTGAATGGGAGGGTCAAAGAATGTGGCTGGATTATATCAAACCCTATACTGATGAGTATTTTGTTGATAATTATGGTACTGCAGTTGCAGTGATTAACCCAAAAGCCGAATACAAGGTAGTAATAGAGGCTCATGCGGATGAGATTTCTTGGTTCGTAAATTATATCACCAAAGATGGCTTAATCTATGTAATCAGGAACGGTGGATCTGATCATCAGATTGCTCCATCCAAAAGAGTCAATATTCATACAGATAAAGGAATTGTGAAGGCCTTATTTGGTTGGCCGGCTATCCATACCAGAAGTGGTGAAAAAGAAGAAGCTCCTACCTTGAAAAATATTTTCCTTGATTGCGGATGTACCACCAAAGAGGAGGTCGAAAAATTAGGAATACATGTTGGTTGTGTGATTACCTATGAAGATGAATTCATGGTATTGAATAACCGTTACTATGTAGGTAGGGCTCTAGATAATCGCGCGGGTGGATTTATGATTGCAGAGGTTGCTCGATTGCTCAAGGAGAATAAAAAGAAATTACCCTTCGGACTTTACATTGTGAACTCTGTACAGGAAGAAATCGGCTTACGCGGAGCAGAAATGATTGCCCACCGGATCAAGCCAAACGTTGCAATCATTACAGATGTAACGCATGATACTCAAACTCCGATGATCAACAAAATCACTCAAGGAGATCTTGCCTGCGGCAAAGGACCTGTAGTTTCCTATGCCCCGGCCGTTCAAACCAATTTAAATAAATTGCTGATCAAAGCAGCAGAGGCGAATAATATTCCATTCCAGAGACAGGCATCTTCGCGCTCTACCGGAACAGATACTGATGCTTTTGCCTATTCAAATGATGGAGTAGTTTCTGCATTGATTTCACTTCCATTGCGCTACATGCATACCACGGTTGAAATGATCCATAAGGAAGACGTAGATAATGTTATCCGTTTGATCTATGAGTCTTTGCTGAGTATTGAGGTAGGGCATGATTTTAGATCTATAAAATAGTTGACAGTTGACAATTGACAGTTGATAACAAAATGGAGAGGTGAATCAGGAACCAAGAGCCAAGAACCAGGACTAAATCCTGCTTCATATTAGACCCGATAGTTATCGGGATGTGGTTTTGAAAGAATAATAGACAATGATGAAGGATTTTATCCCCCTCTAGAGGGGGCGCGTAAGGCATGAGCGCTTGCATGGGGAGGATTTTATCCAGTACCCTGTCCCTCTCTCTAGAGGGATAAGCAAGGTGCCTAGAGATTGTGCTGAATGGGAATTGGAAATTGAGTGCAAAAAGCCCTCCTGCTGCGTCGATATGAAAGGACCAAGGAAATTGAGAGTTGAAAGGGTATAACAAATGAAGTATTGAGATGTGATTTTTAAATGAACCGAAATATACTAACCAACCAACAACTAACCAACTAACAACCAAGTAAATGAAAAGAATCTTGCTTCTGCTGACAGGATTAACGATTTTATGCAATTTTGCTTCAGCCCAGGATACTCAGGGTTATCAAAAGCCTCCTCAGCCAATTCTTAGTTTATTCGAAGCACCGTCAAGTCCGACTGTCAGGATCAGCTCTAACGGCGAAAGGATGCTCTTGATTGAAAAAGAAGATCTTCCAACGATTTCTGAACTATCTCAGCCAGAGCTACGACTTGCCGGTCAAAGAATAAATCCAGCAAACAACGGACAAAGTCGGATGGCAATTTATAAGGGTTTAAAAATACAGTCAATAAATACTGGGATTGAATACACTCTCAAAGGGCTCCCAAATAACCCAAGGCTATCAGAAATTACCTGGTCACCTGATGAAAGCAAAATTGCCTTCCTTCACTCCACTGATAAGAGAATTGAATTATGGATTGCTGATCTGGAATCTCTCCAAGCTAAACGATTAAGTATTTTTAATATTAATAATACGTTTGGCAACAGCTTTATTTGGCATCCTGATGGGAAAAGTATTATTGGTAAATTCATTCCTGATGGCAGACCTGAATTAGCAATACAGAATATGAGTCAGGCAGAGCCCCTGATTCAGGAAAATATAGGCAAATCAGCCCCAGTTCCTACCTATCAGGACCTTCTAAAGAATCCCAATGATGAAAAACTTTTCGATCATTACTTCACATCACAATTAAAACAGGTTGATCTTCAAGGGCAATCCGCCAATTTGATGAAGCCTGCAATCATCCGCTCAATGGAATATTCACCTGATGGAAAATTTTTGTTAGTGGCAAATATTACACGCCCCTACTCCTATCAGGTTCCAATCAATGCTTTCCCTTTTACCACTTCCATCATTGACGAAAAAGGAAAACTAATCAAAAAACTTCATGACGCTCCGCTTGCAGAGAATATTCCCGCAGGATTTGATGGAGTTCCCAAAGGACCAAGAGCATTCGGCTGGCGCGCAGATAAAGGATCTGTGCTATATTGGGTTGAAGCACTTGATAATGGTAATCCTGCGCAACAGGCAACTATTCGCGATGTTGTTTATACTCAAGAGGCTCCATTCAATCAATACCCGCTTAAACTTGCGGATTGCTATTTCCGTTTCAATTCGATTGTATGGGGTGATGATAAAGTAGCGATACTCACCGAACGCTGGTGGAAGACCCGTTTTGAGCGGAGATCATTCATCAAGCCGTCAAATGTAAACTTCAGGGTTAATCTCTATGATCGCTATTTTGAAGATGCTTATAATGATCCAGGAGTACTATTAACACGGAAAAATGAGTTCAACAAAAATGTTCTTCTGACCGAATTTAACCCTTTGAAAAGAATTAGTGACCCAGATAATATTAATATTTTCACACTAAGTGATGGAGGCTCACCTGAAGGGGATCGCCCGTTCATAAAAAAATTCAATATCAAAACTAAGATAATGGATACCTTATTCAGGTCAAATGCTCCATATTATGAGCGGCCGGTATTCTTCAATAATGGAAAGTATATAATCACCAGCAGAGAATCTGTTGATTCGGTTCAAAACTATTTTAAATTTAATCTTGCAGATAAAAGCTATTCAAGATTAACAAATTTTTCTGATCCATATCCAGAACTCAAAGGAGTTAAAAAACAGCAATTAAGCTATAAAAGATTAGATGGCATAAACCTGAGCGGAACACTTTATTTACCTGCAGGATTTAAAATAGGTGAACCGCCTCTTCCTGTACTCATTTGGGCCTATCCTAGAGAATTCAAAACTGCATCCGCAGCTGGTCAAACCAGGGGTTCGGCTTATAAATTCAGTATTATAAGTAAAGCATCTCCTATTTATTGGGTAAGCCGCGGATACGCTGTTCTTGATAATGCAGATATGCCTATAGTTGGTGAAAGTAATACCGAGCCCAATGACACTTTTGTAGAGCAGATCAGATATAATGCAGAAGCTGCAATTAATCATCTTGTTGACATGGGGGTTGCCGACCGGAAACGGATTGCCATTGGCGGGCACTCATATGGTGCATTCATGACAGCAAATCTTTTAGCCCATACTGATTTATTTGCAGCTGGAATTGCCCGAAGCGGAGCTTACAACCGGAGTCTGACTCCTTTTGGTTTTCAGGCCGAAGAGCGAACTTTCTGGCAGGCACCGGTAGTTTATAACAAGATGTCACCTTTTGCCCATGCCGATAAGATTAAAACTCCGATTTTGCTTATTCATGGACAGGCAGACAATAATACAGGGACATTTCCGATGCAAAGTGAACGTTTTTATACGGCATTAAAAGGCCATGGTGCTACTGCCCGACTGGTACTGCTGCCTGCAGAATCGCATGCTTATCAGGCTAAAGAATCATTAATGCATATGCTTTGGGAAATGGACAGATGGCTTGAGAAATACGTAAAGAATAAATAATTCACATCTTCATTTATAGATGTGTATTACACTGCTTGCAGACTGAACCCGCCTAAAATTATTCGCACCTACCAATTTAAACCCTCCAGATAAGATAATATGGACAGATAAATATTTTATCTTTGTACATTCAGAATTTAAATCAGTGAATCAAATTTACATCTAAATAATAGCATGAAACCTACTTTAGTAATCCTTGCAGCAGGAATGGCAAGCAGATATGGCAGTATGAAACAAACGGATGGATTCGGACCCAATGGCGAGACCATCATTGAATACTCTATTTATGACGCAATAAAAGCAGGTTTTGGGAAGGTTATATTTGTAATAAAGGAAGAGTTTGCAGAAAATTTCAAAGGCATCTTTGAGCCCAAATTAAAAGGAAAGATTGAAACAGATTATGTATTCCAGACTTTTGACCTAAAGCCTTTTGGTATCGATATTGAAATACAGCGGTCAAAACCATGGGGAACAGCGCATGCTGTTTTAGCAGCAAGAGATGCGGTAAAGGAACCTTTTTGCGTGATTAATGCCGATGATTTTTATGGACGTGAATCTTATCAAAAAATGTGTGAATTCCTGATTAATGGAGTTTCCGATACACAGTTTTCAATGATTGGATTTCAGATTGACAAGACCCTTTCCGAACATGGTCATGTTTCAAGAGGAGTATGTGAGGTAGATGAAAACGGTAACCTGGCCGAGATTCATGAGCGTATTAAAGTTTACTTTAAACCTGATGAAGCAGGAAATAAAACGATTGTTTTTGAAGAAGAAGGCCGGGAATACCCAATAAGATCAAACTCAAGAGTTTCAATGAACTTCTGGGGCTTCACTCCAAAAATATTTGAATTATCAGCCGGTATTTTCAAAGATTTTGCCTTGGCCAATACTGAAAATCCAAAAGCAGAATTTTTCATCCCGCTTGCTGCTGAAAAGCTGATCAGAAATGAACAGGCAAGTTTTAAAGTTATTCCTACACAGAATCAATGGTTCGGAGTAACTTACGCAGAAGATAAGCCAATTGTTCAGGAGTGTATCGACAAGCTGGTTGCTGCAGGGGAATATCCACAAGACCTTTGGAATTAAAGATTTTTAATAAGCCAGAGTGGTCTCAAAATCAGTCTGGTTCATTGACATAGCAAATACTATTTATTACCCTCTCACCGAAAAATTCTGAGCATCTAGTTCAGCATCTATCCAGGGGTCCATTCATCCTGTCGGGATGACGTTGCGGTGTCTAAATTCCATCTGAATACTAAGTACTCAATACTAAAAAAGGCTGCTCCCTTGCGGAAACAGCCTTTGTATTTCAGGAGAAGACTCTTATTTCTTATCGTCTTCTTTTACTTCTTCAAAGTCAACATCAGTTACATGATCACTTGCATCCTGCGAAGACTCACCTTGGGGAGCATCCTGGCCTGCGCCAGCCTCCTGGGAGGCTTTGTACATCTCTTCTGATGCAGCATTCCAAGCTGTTTGAAGCTCTTCCTGAGCAGTATCAATCGATGCGAAATCTTTGGCAGCATGTGCATCTTTCAATTTCTTCAAACCCTCTTCAATAGGTGCTTTTTTATCATCAGCTAATTTATCACCGTATTCTTTAAGCTGCTTTTCGGTTGAGAAAATCAATGCATCAGCAGCGTTAAGTTTATCAACTTCTTCACGTGCTTTCTTATCGGCGTCAGCATTAGCTTCAGCCTCATCTTTCATTTTCTTGATTTCTTCATCAGTCAAACCAGAGGAAGCTTCAATACGAATTTTCTGTTCTTTATTAGTTGCCTTATCCTTTGCAGCTACATGTAAGATACCATTAGCATCAATATCAAAAGTTACCTCAATTTGTGGGATACCACGCGGTGAAGGCGGAATACCATCCAAGTGGAAACGTCCGATCGTCCTATTTTGATTGGCCATTGGGCGTTCACCTTGCAGAATATGAATCTCAACAGAAGGCTGATTATCAGAGGCTGTTGAGAATACTTCAGATTTTTTTGAAGGTATAGTTGTATTTGCCTCAATTAGTTTGGTCATTACACCGCCCATTGTTTCAATACCTAATGAAAGCGGGGTAACATCTAGAAGCAATACATCTTTAACCTCACCCGTTAAAACACCACCTTGTATGGCTGCACCAATTGCAACAACCTCATCCGGATTTACACCTTTAGAGGGTTCTTTCCCAAAGAAAGCTTTAACTGCATCTTGAATAGCAGGAATACGGGTAGAACCACCTACCAAAATAATTTCATCAATATCTGAAGTGCTTAAGCCAGCGTTCTTCAATGCTTTTTTACAAGGATCTATAGTACGTTTGATCAAGCTATCTGCAAGTTGTTCAAATTTTGCACGGGTTAAAGACTTCACAAGGTGTTTAGGCATACCGTCACCAGCCGAAATGTATGGAAGGTTGATCTCTGTCTGTGCAGTACTTGATAATTCAATTTTAGCTTTCTCTGCTGCTTCTTTCAAACGTTGTAAAGCCATGGGATCTTTACGCAGATCTATGCCCTCATCGCTCTTAAATTCATCCGCCATCCAATCAATAATCACTGCATCAAAGTCATCACCACCCAAGTGTGTATCACCATCAGTAGATTTTACTTCAAATACACCATCGCCTAATTCAAGAATAGAAACATCATGTGTACCACCACCGCAATCGAAAACAGCGATCTTCATATCTTTATGAGCCTTATCCAGACCATAAGCAAGTGCTGCGGCAGTTGGCTCGTTGATGATCCGAGATACTTTTAATCCCGCAATCTCTCCGGCTTCCTTGGTTGCCTGACGTTGAGCATCATTAAAATAGGCAGGAACAGTAATTACCGCTTCATTTACCTCATGACCCAGGAAATCTTCAGCAGTCTTCTTCATTTTCTGAAGAATCATAGCAGAAATCTCCTGCGGAGTATACAAACGATCGTCAATCTTTACACGTGGCGTATTATTATCACCTTTTACTACCTGATATGGTACTCTTGTAATTTCATTTGTTACCTCACCAAAGCTATTACCCATAAATCTTTTGATCGAAGAAATAGTTTTAGTTGGATTTGTAATTGCCTGACGTTTTGCGGGATCACCTACCTTACGTTCACCATTATCTACGAATGCCACAATCGAAGGAGTAGTTCGCTTACCTTCACTATTTGGAATAACTACAGGCTCATTACCCTCCATTACCGATACGCATGAATTTGTAGTTCCTAAGTCTATACCAATTATCTTTGCCATATATTAATTCTTAATTTGTTACAGTTTATTATTCTGTGATTAACAAGCCTTGTGCCAAAGGATGCATAACCCTAATTGACAGTATTATAATCCCCAATTGTCTAAAAATCAGGTTTTGGCAAATGACAGGATGGCAGTAATCAATTGATAATTGACAATTCGTAATTGATAATTCGTAATTGATAATTCGTAATTCGTAATTGATAATTCGTAATTCGTAATTGACAATTCGTAATTGGTAATTCGTAATTCGTAATTGATAATTCGTAATTGACAACCCGTAATCGTTATAAACAAAGAAAGGCTTGCATGTAACATGCAAGCCTTTCTTATTTGGAGATAGAAATATTATTCTTCTTTTTTCTCTTCAGAATCAGCGGCTGGCTCTTCTTCTGTTGCATCAACTTCAGGAGTTTCCTCAACAGTTTCAACTTCAGCTACTGGAGCTACATCAGTATCAGCAGCTTCAACTTCCGCTACCGGAGTCTCAATAACCTCAGCAACAGGAACATCTATAACTTCTTCTGCAACAACTACAGGAGCAACTTTAGCAGCAGGAACATCAGCAGTTTTCTTTGCTTTTGAACCGCGACGGCGGGTTGTTTTCTTTTCAGCAGCTGCATCTCCGCTTGTATAAACTTCATTATAATCAACCAGCTCGATTAAAGCCATTGATGCATTATCACCTAAACGATTACCCATTTTAAGAATACGGGTATAACCTCCCGGACGATTTGCCACTTTAGCAGCAATATCACGGAAAAGTATCGAAACTACTTCTTTGTTTTGTAAGTAACTGAATACTGTACGACGGGAATGAGTAGTGTCATCTTTAGATTTTGTAATGATTGGTTCAACATACACACGTAAAGCTTTTGCTTTTGCGAGTGTAGTAGTGATGCGCTTGTGTAAGATAAGCGAAGAAGCCATATTTGCCAGCATCGCTCTGCGGTGACTGTCAGTACGACTTAAATGGTTTACTTTTTTACCGTGTCTCATGATTTGTTAAATTGTGCACGTGCATACCGTCAATCAACCTTTAGGGATCGGGAATTATGCATTTCGCTTATTATTATAGTATTACTCTTCGTCTAATTTAAATTTTGAAAGATTCATTCCAAAGGATAATCCTTTAGATTTAACCAGATCTTGTATTTCAGTTAATGACTTTTTACCAAAGTTTCTGAACTTAAGCATGTCTGCTACGTCATAAGAAACAAGGTCAGCCAGCGAACGGATGTCTGCAGCTTTAAGGCAATTTAATGCACGAACAGAAAGGTCAAGATCAACCAATTCCATTTTAAGAATTTTACGCATATGCAAAATTTCCTCATCTACCTCTTTGGTTTCTTCCTTAGCCTGTGACTCAAGCATGATATTCTCATCAGAGAACAACATGAAGTGATGAATCAGGATCTTAGCTGCTTCTTTCAATGCATCCTCAGGATGAATAGAACCATCAGTTGCTATATCAAGAACTAATTTCTCATAATCAGTCTTCTGCTCAACACGGAAGTTTTCAATAGAATACTTCACATTTTTGATTGGAGTGTAGATAGAATCAATTGCGATGACACCTAATACAGCATCTACATTCTTATTTTCTTCTGCAGCAACATAACCTCTGCCTTTGTTTACTGTTAATTCAATCTCCAGTGTTACTGAAGTCTCCATGTTACAGATTACCAAATCAGAATTAAGAACTTCGAAGTTATTGGAGAACTTACTGATATCACCTGCCTTAAACTGATCAGTACCATTGATGATCACAAAGATTTTCTCATTATCACCAGACTCACCGGTTTTTTTGAAACGTACCTGTTTTAAGTTTAGAATAATTTCAGTAACATCTTCTACAACACCTTTAATTGTTGAGAATTCATGGGATACTCCCGAAAAGCGAACCGAGGTTATTGCAAAACCTTCGAGGGAAGATAAAAGTATTCTGCGTAATGCATTACCAATGGTAACACCAAAGCCAGGCTCTAAAGGTCTGAATTCAAATGTCCCTTCGAAATCCGTAGATTTCTGCATGATAACTTTATCAGGTTTCTGAAATGCTAAAATTGCCATTTATCAAATTTGTTTATTGTTTATGGATATGAGATTTGAGACATGAAATTTGAGATATGAGTGTCATCACGATAATGATCGGGATTGGTTTCTTATCTCAAATCTATAATCTCATATCTTATTTAGAGTACAATTCGACGATCAGGTTTTCCTTGATATTTTCAGGAATTTCATCACGTGTTGGGTAATTTAGGAATTTCCCGGTTAAGGTACTTGCATCCCAATCTAACCAGCTGAATTTATTTATAGTTCTTGCAGCAACGGCATGCGAAATCGCTTCCAATGTCTTAGAACGTTCACGAACAGCGATTACATCACCTGAACGCAAAGAGTAAGATGCGATATTTACAACCTCACCATTTACAGTGATATGCTTATGTCCTACCAACTGACGAGCAGCTGAGCGGGTTGGAGCAATTCCTAAACGGTAAACTGTATTATCAAGACGGGCTTCCAGGAATTTTAAAAGGTTATCACCAGTAATTCCTTCTTTAGCAGATGCTTTGTGGAAAAGGTTTTCAAAATAACGCTCTAATACACCATAAGTGTATTTAACTTTTTGTTTCTCCATTAATTGGACTGCATATTCTGATTGCTTACCTCTTTTTCTAGAGGTACCATGCATTCCCGGAGGGTAGTTTTTTCTTTCTAATGCCTTATCAGGACCGAAAATTGGTTCTCTGAATCTACGGGCAATTTTGGACTTTGGTCCGGTGTATCTAGCCATGTTTTTGGGTTTTTAAAGTATCTTTCAGCCCAAGGCTGAAGAATCTTAGCTTTAAAAAAATTATTAATTATGTGTTAAACTCTTCTTCTTTTTGGAGGACGACAACCGTTATGCGGAAGCGGAGTAATATCCTGAATAGTAGTTACTTCTATTCCTGCAGTTTGTAATGTACGAATTGCAGACTCGCGGCCTGAACCCGGTCCTTTAACATATACCTGAACCTTACGAAGTCCAAGATCATGTGCCACCTTAGCACAATCACCTGCAGCTTGTCCGGCGGCATAAGGAGTGTTTTTCTTAGAACCTTTAAAGCCCATTTTACCTGCTGAAGACCAGCTGATTGTTTGGCCTTGTAAATTAGTCAGCGTGATGATGATGTTGTTGAATGTAGCATTTACATGAGCTTCACCAACTGGCTCTACAATTACAACACGTTTTTTGGTAATCTTTTTAGTTTTTGCCATTAGTTTAGATTTGAGATATGAGACTTTTCCTGATTACTATCGGGAAGACACTCCTATCTATTTCTTGTTTTAGTCATGAAGTATGAATCATATAGATCTGCACTTCATATCCGCTTAAATTGTTAATTAATTGAGACCAGGATTCGAAATATTCTCATATCTCAAATCTCATATCTTACTTAGTTGCCTTTTTCTTATTTGCAACTGTTTTACGTTTTCCTTTACGAGTACGTGAGTTATTCTTGGTACGCTGACCACGAACAGGAAGTCCCTTACGGTGACGAAGTCCACGGTAACAACCAATATCCATCAAACGCTTAATGTTCAACTGAACTTCAGAACGTAATGCACCTTCAACTTTAATCTCATCATTTATGAAACCACGAATTGATGATAACTGATCATCGGTCCAATCCTGTACTTTGATGTTCACATCAATTCCTGCATCTTTAAGGATTCTTTGTGCAGTTGCCCTTCCGATACCGAAAATGTAAGTTAGACCAATTTCTCCTCTTTTGTTTCTTGGTAAATCAATACCTGCTATCCTTGCCATATTTTATAAAAAAGTTGACAGTTGACAGTTGACAGTTGACAGTTGTTTTTATCTAACAACTATATACCAGCAACTAACAACTAAATTTAATTTTATCCCTGACGTTGTTTAAACTTTGGGTTCTTTTTGTTAATCACATAAAGTACTCCCTTACGACGGATCACCTTACAATCAGCGCTGCGTTTTTTGATGGATGCTCTAACTTTCATCTTTTCTCTATTTGTATCTGTATGTTATTCTTCCTTTGCTTAAATCATATGGAGACATTTCCAACTTCACTTTATCTCCTGGCAAGATCTTGATGTAATGCATCCTCATCTTACCTGATATATGAGCAATAATCTCATGTCCATTTTCCAGCTCCACACGAAACATTGCATTTGACAACGCTTCCCTGATTATTCCATCTTGTTCGATTGAAGCCTGTTTGGCCATATATTATTTAAGTTTTTTATTCTTTATCAATTCCTGAATGACAGTTTCGATATATTTTACTGTATTTCATCATAACCGGTGATTTACAATAATTCAATCTACTTCTCAGCCAATCGGAATAGGGATGCAAAATTAAATAAAAAATTTTAATATTTAATGTTTTTGTTTCAAAACTTCCTCAATGTACTGAAATGTTGAAAGAACATCTGCTTTACCCCTTTTCACAGCCACCGAATGCTCATAATGCGCTGATGGCTTCTTATCAATCGTGCTCACCGTCCAACCATCATCCCAAAATTTTACTCCGGCCTTACCGGCATTGATCATTGGCTCTATCGCTATCACCATTCCTTCCTCAAGCTTGATACCAGAACCACGCTTCCCATAGTTGGGAACCTCAGGTTTTTCATGAAGCTTGAACCCCACTCCATGCCCAACCAGTTCCTTAACTACTCCGAAACCATTTTTTTCAGCATGCTCCTGAACGGCATATCCTACATCTCCAACTCTCATTCCAACTACAGCCTTACCGATAGCTAGTTCTAGACATTCCCTGGTAACTTGTAATAAACGCAGGGTCTCCGGATCCACATTTCCAATTGGAAAGGTGTAAGCAGAATCACCAACAAAATCATTTAATACAACCCCGCAATCAACTGAGACAATATCTCCATCTCTGATCACATATTCTCCAGGGAATCCGTGAACAACCTGATCATTCAAGGATATACAAAGTGAATACGGAAATCCATTGTAATTCAAAAAAGCCGGAACTCCACCATGATCTCGTATGAATTCCTCAGCTAATTTGTTAAGCGTTATAGTCTTTACTCCCTCCCCAATAACCTTTGCTACTTCAGCGAGAGTTTTAGAAACGAGAAGATCACTTGCTCTGATCTTCTCAATTTCCTCAAGATTTTTGTATTGAATTTTAGACATGCATCCTACATTGCCGGTCCGCCTGCCTGAACAGGAGAGCGACCCTTGATCCTGCCAGTCTTCATTAACCCATCGTAATGACGCATTAATAAATGACTCTCGATCTGCTGTAATGTATCCAAAACAACCCCAACAAGAATTAACAGGGAAGTACCACCAAAGAAATTGGCAAACTGACTGTTAACACCAAGGATTATTGCTATTGATGGCATGATCGCTATAATAGCAAGAAATATAGATCCAGGTAGAGTGATTTTTGAAATCACAGCATCTATGTACTCACCGGTAGTCTTTCCTGGTTTAACACCTGGAACAAAACCACCATTCTTTTTCATATCATCAGACATCTGCACCGGATTAACGGTGATGGCAGTATAGAAAAAAGTAAAGGCAATAATCATAAATGCAAAAGTCAGGTTATAAGTCAAAGAAGTATAATCACTGAAAGACGCCAAAAATGATGATTGTGCTGATGGAAAGAATGAGCCAATGGTGGTTGGAATAAACATGATCGCCTGAGCGAAAATGATAGGCATTACACCGGCAGCATTAACCTTAAGAGGAATATACTGACGTACACCCCCGTATTGCTTCGCTCCTACAATCTTCTTGGCATATTGAACAGGAATCTTTCTGACTCCCTGAACAATTAAAATAGTGAACATCACGACCAGAAATAAGGCAACGACTTCCACAATAAAGGAAATTAACCCTCCCTGAGCACCCATACGGGAATTAAACTCAGAAAGTATACCGAATGGTAATTGGGCAATGATACCAACCATAATGATTAGAGAAATACCGTTTCCGATACCCTTATCAGTGATTTTCTCACCTAACCACATTACGAACATAGTTCCTGCAGTTAATACACACATGGCAGAGATGGTAAAAATTGGCTCAGAAAGTAAACGTGCATCCGGACTGATCTGTGAACGAACATATCCTACAGCCTGTAATGCTGTAATGACAATAGTCAAATAACGGGTAAACTGATTGATCTTTTTACGGCCGCTCTCACCTTCTTTCTGTAATTTCTGAAAGTAAGGAACTGCAATACCTAATAACTGAACCACAATGGATGCAGAAATATAAGGCATCACACCCAATGCGAAAATGGATGCTCTTGAGAATGAACCTCCTGCAAACATATTCAGCAATCCTAACAATCCTTCTTTGGCCTGCTGGTCATCGAGAGATGCCGGGTCAACTCCAGGGATTACAATAAATGATCCTATTCTATAAATTAAAAGGCACAAGAGCGTAAAAAGAATCCTCGCTCTCAAGTCTTCAATCTTCCAGATATTGGATAGCGTTGTAAAAAACTTCTTCATGTATAATTATAATTTAACTATTGCGCCACCAGCAGCTTCAATAGCTTTTTGAGCTGATGCTGAGAACGCGTGGGCTTTAACATCCAGCTTAGTCTTAACTTCACCTCTGCCCAAAATTTTAACTAAATCATTCTTTGAAGCCAAACCATGCTCTCTGAATGTATCAAAATCAATTGCAGTTAAACTATATTTATCAGCAAGAGCCTGCAAAGCATCCAGATTGATGCTAACATACTCTGTACGGTTAATTGGATTAAATCCAACTTTAGGTAAACGGCGTTGCAATGGCATCTGACCACCTTCAAAACCAACCTTGCTTTTGTATCCAGAACGTGATCCAGCACCTTTATGACCACGGGTGGAAGTTCCACCACGGCCAGAGCCAGTACCACGACCGATACGCTTTCTATTTTTTGTTGAACCTTCTGCAGGTTTCAAATTACTTAAGTTCATAATCAGATACTTTCTACTGCTATTAAATGATTAACTTTTCTCACCATTCCGATAATGGCCGGATTTGCTTCAACCTCTACAGAATGGTTAATTTTCTTCAAACCTAATGCCTGCATGGTTCTTTTCTGGCGCTCACTTCTGTCGATAACGCTTTTAATCTGGGTTATTTTGATCTTAGCCATGATGATTATCCGTTAAATACTTTATTTAAATTCACACCACGCTGCTGTGCAACCGTGTAGGCATCACGCAATTGTGACAAAGCCAATACAGTAGCTTTAACTACGTTGTGTGGGTTAGAAGAACCTTTCGACTTGGCAAGTACGTTATGTACACCGGCACTTTCAAGTACTGCACGCATTGCACCACCTGCAATTACACCGGTACCCGGAGCAGCTGGTTTAATGAATACAAAACCGCCTGAATATTTGCCGATCTGCTCATGAGGAACAGTTCCATTGATTACAGGAACTTTTACCAGGTTCTTTTTAGCATCATCAATTCCCTTAGCAATTGCTTCAGTAACCTCTTTTGCTTTACCAAGACCAAAACCTACAATCCCGTTCTCATCTCCTACCACAACGATAGCAGAAAAGCTGAACGTACGTCCGCCTTTGGTAACTTTAGCAACTCGCTGGATGCTAACTAAGCGATCCTTTAATTCGATCTCGCTTGATTTTACTCTTTTTATATTGATAGTTGACATTCTCTTTATTTTATGATAGCACCGATTTATTTATAATCGCTGCAACCGATGCTAATTAAAATACTAAACCAGCTTCACGTGCACCCTCGGCCAGTGATTTCACACGACCATGATACAAGTAACCATTTCTGTCAAAAACAACCTGGCTAACACCTGCTGCTATTGCTTTCTCTGCTACTGATTTTCCAACTGCTTTACTTTGTTCTGATTTGTTACCGTTTGCGGTAAAATCTTTTGATAAAGAAGAAGCTGAAGCAATTGTTTTTCCGCTATTATCATCGATAACCTGAGCATAGATCCCTTTATTGCTTCTGTAAACAGACAGACGCGGACGTTCTGCAGAACCGGTTAATCTCTTTCTGATTCCTCTTTTGATTCGCTCTCTGCGAGATAATTTAATTCCTGCCATGATGATTATTTTTTAGCGGCTGATTTACCAGCTTTTCTTCTTAATACTTCACCAACAAACTTAATACCTTTTCCTTTGTAAGGTTCCGGAGTACGTAGCGAGCGTATTTTCGCTGCAACTTGTCCGAGTAATTGTTTGTCGATACTCTCTAATATAATTACAGGATTCTTACCTTTTTCGGAGGTAGTAGTAACATTGATTTCTTTAGGCAACTCAAACACAAAATGGTGAGAGAAACCCAAAACCAAATCCAGTGTGTTACCTACGTTTGTAGCACGATAACCAACACCTACCAACTCCTGCTGAGATTTATAACCTTCTGTTACACCAACAACCATGTTGTTAATCAATGAGCGATATAAACCGTGCAATGCTTTGTGACGCTTTTGCTCAGAAGGACGTTCTACTGTTAGAACTCCATCTTCCTGAATTATTTTAATATCTGAATCAACATTTTGCGTTAATTCTCCTTTCGGACCTTTAACCGTTACCAGGTTAGCATCAGAAACTGATACAGTAACTCCTGACGGAATATTAATTGGGGCTTTTCCTATTCTTGACATCTCTTATCCTCCTATTAATAAACGTAACATAAAACTTCACCACCGATATTCAAGTTTCTGGCTTCCTTATCTGTCATTACACCTTTAGAAGTAGAAATGATGGCAATACCTAAACCGTTTAATACACGCGGCATATTATCAACTCCGGCATATCTTCTCAAACCAGGAGTACTGATTCGGGAAATATTACGGATAGCTGAAATTTTAGTAATCGGATTGTATTTCAGAGCGATTTTGATCGTTCCCTGAACACTGGTATCCTCAAATTTGTAATTAGTGATGTAACCTTTGTCAAAAAGAACTTTTGTCATTTCTTTCTTCAGGTTCGATGCAGGAATTTCTACAACGCGGTGATTCGCCTTGATGGCGTTTCTTACCCGTGTAAGATAATCTGCTATTGGATCTGTATTCATTATTTATTGTTTGTGATGGTGGTTTCCTTCAGAACCTATTCCTGACGACCTGCCATCGTTAATTTTTTATTAAGCTGAAAGATAAAAGCACAAAGGCGAAAGCTAAATCGATTAATCCTGCTTTCAGCTTTCAACTTTTAGCTTTTCGCTTTCTTACCAGGATGCCTTACGCACTCCCGGGATCTTACCTGCCAATGCCATTTCACGGAATGTTACCCTTGAAATACCAAACTGACGCATATATCCACGTGGACGACCGGTTAATTTACAACGGTTATGCAAGCGTACTTTGGAAGAGTTTTTAGGCAATTTATCAAGACCTTCGAAATCTCCCGCAGCTTTAAGGGCTGCTCTTTTATCTGCGTACTTGGCAACTAATCTGGCACGTTTTACTTCACGTGCTTTTACACCTTCTTTAGCCATTATTGATTGTTTGTATTTTGATTCTTAAATGGTAAACCGAATTGCTTTAATAATTCAAGCGCTTCAACATCTGTTTTTGCAGTTGTTACAAAAGTGATATCCATACCCATGATCTTGTTGATCTGATCAATGTTGATCTCAGGAAAAATAATCTGCTCAGTAACACCTAATGTATAATTACCTCGTCCGTCAAAGCCTTTATCATTGATGCCTTTAAAATCACGAATACGTGGCAGAGCTACAGCGATCAAACGATCAAGGAACTCATACATGTTGTTATCACGCAAAGTTACACGAACACCAATCGGCATTCCTTTACGTAATTTAAAGTTAGAAATATCTTTCTTTGATTTTGCAGGTATTGCTTTCTGACCCGTAATTGTGGTCATTTCATTTACTGCAGTATCAATTAACTTTTTATCGGTAGAAGCAGCTCCAACACCCTGGTTGATAGCGATCTTCTGTAAACGTGGAACCTGCATTACGCTTTTGTACTGGAATTTATCCTTTAAAGCTGTAACGATTTCCTCATTATATTTTGATTTTAATCTTGGTACGTAAGCCATTACTTAATTTCCTCCCCAGATTTTTTAGCGATGCGAATTGATTTACCATCAGCATTTTTCTGCTTGCCTACACGTGTTGGTTTGCCAGATTTGGCATCAACAAGCATAACATTAGAAATATGCAAACTGGCTTCCATTTTAACGATACCACCATTTGGAGTGGCAGCATTCGGTTTTGTATGCTTTGATACCATATTGGCACCTTCCACAATAACTCTGTTAGTAGCTAATTTAACTTCTAAAACCTTTCCTTGCTTTCCTTTAGAATCACCAGCAGTAACTTGTACCAGGTCTCCTTTACGAATTTTCAATTTAGGCTGTGCTTTTATCTTCTTTTCCATTTTACAAAACCTCCGGTGCTAATGATACAATCTTCATGAATTGCTTTTCACGTAGCTCTCTTGCAACAGGGCCGAAAATACGCGTTCCACGTGGCTCGTCCTGAGCGTTCAGCAATACAGCTGCATTATCGTCAAAGCGGATATATGATCCATCTTTACGTCTGATCTCTTTCTTTGTTCTCACAACAACCGCCTTAGAGACAGTTCCTTTTTTGATGTTCCCTGATGGAAGCGCACTTTTTACAGTGACAACTATTTTGTCACCTATGGATGCATAACGCTTACCGGTACCACCTAAAACACGGATTACTAAAACTTCTTTAGCTCCACTGTTGTCAGCAACATTCAGTCTTGATTCCTGTTGTACCATGTTACTTAGCTCTTTCTAAAATTTCAACTAATCTCCAGTTCTTGGTCTTACTCAGCGGACGAGTTTCCATAATTAACACTGTATCACCGATACCACAAGTGTTAGTCTCGTCATGAGCCATAAATTTGGTAGTTTTCTTAACAAACTTACCATAGATCGGGTGCTTCACTTTCCGCTCAACAGCTACCACAATAGATTTCTCCATTTTGTTGCTAACTACTAACCCGATTCTTGTTTTTCTTAATTTTCTTTCCATTTTTTGGACTTTTATTTATTCAGAAGCGGACTCTGTCGCAGCAGATGCCTTCGCTTCCGCCTTGCGCTTAGTCAATTCTGTGTTTAAACGTGCTACATCCTTTCTGACTTTTGTGATTCTCAATGGATTCTCAATTGCAGAAACTGTATGTGCAAATTTTAATTTGGTGAGATTAGCTTTCTCTTCATTAATTCTGGCAACAACCTCTTCAGTTGTTAATCCTTGTATTTCTGAGTTTTTCATTTTCTTTAAGTTGTAGGTTGTAAGTTATAAGTTGTAAGTCCAAAATCGGGACTTCTAACTGATAAACTTATTGACCTTTATATTTAAGTTTAAAGTTCAATTATAGGCGTTGGGTCAGAAACTTATAACCTATAACTTATAACTTACGACTCAGTTACAAAATCCCTTCTAATAACGAATTTTGTTTGTACCGGTAGTTTCTGAGCTGCTAAACGCATGGCTTCTTTGGCTACTTCCAAAGGCACTCCTTCAGCTTCAAAGATCATTCTACCAGGTCTTACAACTGCCACCCAATACTCAGGGGCACCTTTACCTTTACCCATACGTACTTCAGCAGGCTTTTTCGTAACGGGTTTGTCCGGGAAAATACGGATCCAAACCTGACCTTCCCTTTTCATAAAACGGGTAACGGCAATACGGGCAGCTTCTATCTGACGACTAGTGATCCAGGCAGGCTCTAATGATTTGATTCCGAAAGAACCAAAGGCTAATTCTGCACCGCGACCGGCCAGACCTTTCATTTTGCCCTTCTGCATCTTTCTGAACTTCGTTCTCTTTGGCTGTAACATGTTCTTATTTTTTTATCGTTGTTAGTTGGTTAGTTGTTGGTTGGTTAGTTTTCAATTAATTGTTAATATCGACTTAGACTACTAACTACTGTGTACTAACTACTAAATACTAAACTTAATTATTTCTTACCTCTGAAACCACCTGCACCGCCTGCGTTACCGCCACGGTTCTGGCCTCCTTGTCCGCCACGGTTCTGACCACCTGGTCCGCCGCCACGATTTTGACCTCCACCACGGTTATCACCACCGCCACGATTATCACCACCGCGTCTGTCGCCACCGCCACGGTTATCCGTACGTCTGTCGCCACCGCCACGTCTCTCACCGCCACCAGCAAATGGTGCTGCTCCTTCCGGACCTCTTCCTTTAACTCCGGTAGTCTGGCCTATGTTCGGAGAAAGATCACGCTTACCGTAAACTTCACCCTTCATAATCCATACTTTAACACCGATTTTACCGTATGTGGTTAAAGCTTCTGATAAAGCATAATCAATATCAGCACGGAAAGTATGCAATGGAACACGTCCATCTTTATATTGCTCGGTACGTGCCATTTCGGCACCACCTAAACGACCAGAACACATAATTTTGATTCCTTCAGCCCCCATACGCATGGTTGATGCGATAGAAGTCTTCATGGCACGACGGAAAGAGATTCTCGCTTCTAATTGCTTTGCAACTCCTTCGCCTACTAATTGTGCGTCTAATTCAGGACGCTTGATCTCAAAAATATTGATCTGTACGTCTTTTTTAGTCAGTTTTTTTAACTCTTCTTTGATCTTATCAACTTCCTGACCACCTTTTCCGATCACAATACCCGGACGGGCAGTATGAATGGTAATGGTAATACGCTTCAAAGTACGCTCGATAACTACTTTAGAGATACCGCCCTTCGAAATACGTGCTGCCAGGTATTTTCTGATCTTTTCGTCCTCAACTAATTTATCAGAGTAATCGTTCCCACCGAACCAATTAGAATCCCAACCTTTGATGATTCCTAATCTGTTACCTATTGGATGTGCTTTTTGTCCCATTTCTCCTTACTTAGTTATTGGTTCACTGTTTTTACTGTCAACTATCAGCGTGACGTGGTTAGAACGCTTGCGTATTCTATGTCCGCGACCCTGAGGAGCTGGTCTTAATCTCTTTAACTGACGTCCGCCATCAACCATGACTGTCTTCACAAACAATTCATTGTCTTCAGGGCGCTGGCCTTCATTTTTGGATTCCCAATTTTTGATGGCAGATAATAGAAGTTTTTCAACTCTAATTGCTGCTTCTTTATTGGTATACTTCAAGATATACAAGGCTTTCTCAACCCGCTCACCTCTGATCAGATCAACAACCAATCTCATCTTACGTGGTGAGGTAGGGCAATCGTTTAATTTTGCTATTGCTTCCATTGCTTATTTTTTCTTATCAGAGTGACCTCTAAATGTTCTCGTTGGAGAAAATTCACCAAGCTTATGACCAACCATGTTTTCAGTTACATAAACCGGAATAAATTTATTTCCGTTATGAACTGCAAATGTATGGCCTACGAAATCCGGAGAGATCATTGACCTGCGTGACCATGTTTTGATCACAGTTTTCTTATTTCCCTCATTCTGCGTAGCTACTTTCTTCGCTACGTTATGATCGATATAGGGACCTTTTTTTATTGAACGTGCCATTATTTCTTCCTTCTCTCTATGATGTAACGATCAGACGACTTCTTTTTATCGCGGGTTTTAAAGCCTTTAGACAATAAACCTTTTCTTGAGCGCGGATGACCACCTGATGATCTACCTTCACCACCACCCATAGGGTGATCGACAGGGTTCATGGCTACACCTCTTACTCTTGGACGACGTCCTAACCAGCGTTTTCTACCTGCTTTACCTAAAACCTCGTTTGCTTTCTCGGAGTTTGAAACTGTTCCGATAGTAGCAATACAAGTGGCAAGAATCATGCGGGTTTCGCCTGATGGCATTTTAATGATCGCATATTTACCATCGCGAGCTGATAACTGGGCATAAGCTCCTGCACTGCGTGCAATGATTGCGCCCTGTCCTGGATTCAGTTCGATGTTGTGAATAATAGATCCTAGTGGAATGTTCTTCAATGGAAGTGCATTTCCAATCTCCGGAGCAGAATCTGCACCAGAAACGATCTTCATTCCAACTGTCAAGCCTTCCGGTGCAATGATATAACGCTTCTCGCCATCGGCATAATTTACCAGGGCAATACGTGCGCTACGATTCGGATCGTACTCAATAGTGGCAACAGTTGCGGGGATATCGTTTTTATCGCGTTTAAAATCAATCAATCGGTATGACTTTTTATGTCCCCCACCGAGATAACGCATAGTCATTTTACCGGAATTATTTCTACCGCCGGACTTCTTGATGCTGGTAACTAACGATTTTTCTGGAACGTTAGTAGTCACATCAGAGAAAACTCCTCCTACTCTGAAACGAGTACCCGGGGTAACCGGTTTAAATCTTCTTACTGCCATGTCTTAATTAAATATTGCTGTAAAAGTCAATAGTTTCACCATCTTTCAGCGTAACAATTGCCTTCTTGTACTTCGGAGCATTTCCTGATACAACGCCAGCTTTCGTGTTACGCGATTTTGTTTTACCATACACTACTGCGGTGTTTACAGCCAGTATGTTCACGCCGTACATTGCTTCGATCGCACTCTTGATCTCCAATTTATTAGCTCTGTGATCAACTTTAAAACTAAAGCGATTTAACTTCTCAGTTAATGCTGAAGCCTTTTCAGTTAAAATTGGTTTCTTTAAAATTTCCATCTTACTTGGCAAACGCCTCCTCCAATGTTTTAACAGTTTCAGTAGTAAGCAATAAAGTTCCTGCATTCAATACATCGAATGTATTCAATTCAGCCGCAGTAACAACCTTTGCTTTCTTTAAATTTCTGCTTGATAAATACACATTATTGTTTGCTGCCGGAAGAACCAATAATGATTTAACATCAGTTAATTTCAAATCGGCAACAATCTTGGCATAGTTCGCAGTTTTGATAGAATCAAAAGTGAAAGCTTCCAAAACAAGAATGTTATTATCTTTTGCTTTATAGGTCAGAGCAGACTTACGAGCTAATGATTTCAGCTTTTTGTTTAGCTTGAAACTATAGTCGCGGGGCTGCGGACCGAATACACGACCACCACCATTGAATAATGGCGATTTGATAGATCCTGCACGAGCACCACCTGTACCTTTTTGTTTGTATAATTTTTTGGTAGATCCTGCGATCTCATTACGTTGCTTAGATTTATGCGTTCCCTGGCGCTGATTGGCCTGGTACTGCTTCACATCCAAGTAGATCGCATGATCGTTGGGTTCTACTGCGAAAATCGCATCAGGAAGATGCACCTTGGCACCCGTTTCTTTACCTGATATATTAATAACCTTAACTTCCATGATCTTATTTATCAACGATTACGTACGAACCTTTAGCTCCCGGAATTGAACCGCTAACTACTAATAAGTTTTGGTCTGCATAAACTTTCAAAACCTGAAGGTTTTGAATCTTTACGCGGTCACCACCCATACGACCAGCCATGCGCATTCCTTTGAACACACGTGATGGCCATGAAGAAGCTCCCAATGAACCCGGAGCTCTTAAACGGTTGTGCTGCCCGTGAGTTTGACCACCCACACCACCAAATCCATGACGTTTTACAACACCCTGAAATCCTTTACCTTTTGAGGTACCAACTACATCGACAAAATCACCTTCTTCGAAGATCTCAACACGTATAACATCACCCAATGACTTAACCTCCTCAAAAGTTTTAAACTCTACAAGCTTACGCTTTGGAGTTGTATTAGCTTTTGCGAAATGTCCTTTTAATGATCCTGTGGTGTTTTTCTCTTTCTTGTCGTCGAAAGCTAACTGAACCGCGCTGTAGCCGTCTGTATCGACGGTACGTAGTTGAGTAACTACGCATGGGCCAGCTTCGATAACTGTACATGGGATATTTTTCCCATCAGCATCGAATATGCTGGTCATTCCTACTTTTTTTCCAATAATTCCTGACATTTTCTTTAATCAATTTGTGTCCATCGAAGCAGTAGGGCTTCGTTCAAGACATAGTAAACCCCTCTAAAGGGAGGGCAAAGATAGGAAAGTCTTATTAATATTCAAATAGTTGTGCGATTATTTTTTAATTTAATTAAAGAAGGGTTTAGGGAAGGAGGAAAGGGGAAAGGGGAAAGGGGAAAGGGGAAAGGGGAAAGCTGAAAGGGGAAAGCTGAAAGGGGAAAGCTGAAAGGGGAAAGCTGAAAGTAATAAGTTATAAGTTGTAAGTACAAACAGCTGAAAGGGGGATTTTAATTATAAGAGACCCATCATAAATCAGTTATTTATAATAAAAAATAGAATAGACATACGTTTAAGCAGATCATTCTATTTATCCTAATTATAGGTATCACCACAAATGCTTTTGGACAGGCGCCTTCAGCAGATTCTATTGCGGTGAGACAGGCTTCAGCACAATCAGATACACTTTCACAGCAATATATTAAAAGGATTAACCGCTTAGGCTTCAATAAGAATGGCATGAAACCTACGATTATAGAGCTCTGGAAGCATGTGAATGATAGTTTGCTCCTGCAAAATAAGTTACTGAAGCAAAGCCGAACTTGAAAAAAGTTCTCTGAGTATCATCGCGATACAGAATGAGATCGGTAATTTAAAAGCTTCAGAAAAATCTATTGGCGAACTGAACACATTGGACCAGTCTGTAAACGGTTCGTCTAACTATCTATATCTATGGGGCGCTCTGCTTATGCTTGTTGCTGTACTTGCTTATGCCATTTTAAGAATGCACAGCGCGGTTAAAGAAGCCAACTATCGCATCGCAATTATGATCAGCTTTTTGAAGAGCTTCGCGAAAACCGCTCAAAAGTCAATGAACGTGAAAAAAACTAGCATGTGAGCTTCAAACTGTCAGAAATTGGATTGAGGAGTTGACAGGAAAGTGATAAATTACTATTAACTATTTTAATACCTATTACTTATGAACTAAAACTTTTAAAAGTAATCAAACGGGTCATTATTGCCGGAATATTTTACGCACCGTACGATGCTCTCCAGATGAGATCTGCAGCAGGTATGAACCTGGTACCAGCTCATCCAAATTCAGCTTCAGTAATCCCCCATCAGGCTGATAATTTTTTGAATATATGAGCTTCCCTCCCATATTCATAATCTCAATTCTAATGGCACCCGAATACTCTGAACCTAGAATCAAATTCAATTCCGTATCGAAAGGATTTGGATAGATCTGCACCGCATCTATAAAAAATGATCGTTCAATGATACCCTGGCATAATTTGTCTGTGTAAACCCTTACCTTATTAAGTCCACTTTTTAAACTCAGTTGAAGTTCATTAAAAGAAGTTTTGATCCGTTCGCCGTTCAGTTCAACAAAATAAGTGTCAGAACCTTCTAGTTTTAAATTCAGCTTATTGTCGGCCCTATTAATAAAGGAATAAAGCGCAAGATCTTTGGGCTGAGTAACGGTAATCTCAAAGCATTGCTTAAAAGTACTCTCTGTGCTAATTGTAAAACAAATATCGTAAACCCCGGGCGACAGGTTCTTAAGTTCCAGCGAATTCGAAAAATCATACCGATTATTCTGACCATTTCCGGTAATGGTAGCAGTATAATTTAAAGTCTGCAACGTTTTAACACTGATGATTCCATTCATAGTACCACGGCAGCTGATCCCAGTTGCCGAAATACTGAAATTAGTTGATGGAAGGGTATAAATAAAGGTGAAGCCTTCTTTGATTGCTTGTCCGCCGGAATTTGTTAGGACAATATTCCCACTCGCGGAACCTGAAGCTACCACTGCCGATATACTTGTTGGCGAAATAATTTTGAATGATGATGCTGCCTTCCCACCAAAACTCACCCCTTTCACCTCTCCAAGATTGGCGCCAGTAATCAACACACTACCCCCAGCAATTGCATTCTGTGGAAGAAATGAAGAAATCAATGGTGGTAAAATGAATCGGAATCCATCGAATGAACTTGAACCTCCAAGAGTAGAAACCACCACCATTCCATCACTAGCCCCATCAGCTACATATGCGCTAATATGGGTTGCAGAAAGTACTTTGAATGAAGTCACTACTTTATTCCCAATACTGACCGTTTGTGTTGTTAAAAGATTTGTTCCATAAATATTGATTTCAGTGCCCTTACCAGCCGCAAGTGGGTCAATAGAAGATATAGCAGGTAATGGAATAAAAGTAAAGCCTCTTATTTCGCCAGTTCCGCCGAGATTAGTCACAGTCACAGCACCAGAAGCCCCTTTAGCTAGCACAGCCTCAATTGTTGTGGCTGAAAGAACCTTGAAAGAAGCAGCCTCAATAGATCCAAACTTTACTGAAGTTACCTGATCAA
The DNA here is from genome assembly GCA_044341405.1 of Daejeonella sp. GTDB lineage: Bacteria > Bacteroidota > Bacteroidia > Sphingobacteriales > Sphingobacteriaceae > Daejeonella. Next base: position 37,677 of record JBIIRT010000013.1, read on the forward strand.
AATTAATACCGGTAATTGTTATGGTAGTACCAGCCCCAGCATTTGCCGGTGTAAAATAATCAACTCTTGGCGCCATAATATAGGTAAAACCCTCTTTTGTGGCAGTGCCGCCAGGTGTTGTCACCGAAACCGTGCCACTTGCAGCTTTACTTACAACCACGCTAATCTCGGTAGCAGAATTTACAACGAAAGAGCTCTGGGCTTTTCCTCCAAAAAGCACTTCTGTGGCACCAGTAAAGTTTGTTCCTGTGATCCTGACAGTGGCACCTTCAACTGCAAGCTGCGGATTAAATGCCGTTATTGTAGGGGCAGAAAAATAAACAAAACCCTCTTTTGTGGCAGTGCCACCAGGTGTAGTCACCGAAACCGTGCCATTTGCAGCTTTACTTACAACCACGCTAATCTCGGTAGCAGAATTTACAACGAAAGAGCTCTGGGCTTTTCCTCCAAACAGCACTTCTGTGGCACCAGTAAAATTTGTTCCCGTGATCCTGACAGTGGTACCTTCAACTGCAAGCTGCGGATTAAATGCCGTTATTGTAGGAGCAGGAAAATAAACAAAACCCTCTTTTGTGGCAGTGCCATAAGTAGAAGTAACTGTTACAATTCCGCTAGAACCAGGTCCGAGTACAGCCGAAATTTTCTGATCAGAATTTACTGTATAGGAAGCGGCAGCAATTCCGCCAAATTGGACGGATTGAATTTGGTTGAAATTCGACCCATTAATGACTATGATATCACCTAATTTGCCCGAAGGTGTAAATGAGCTTATTGAAGGTTTTGGCGCAAAAGTAAATCCGTTCGCCTCAACCGTTCCGCCTGTGGTTCTTACTAAAACCTTACCACTTGCACCAGCGGCTACTACTGCTTTTACGGTCTGATCATTCACCACAATAAAGGAGGCTGCAGAAATACCTCCAAAACTGATCAGGTTGGTGGTGTTCAAATTAGCTCCAGAAATGGTAATCGTGTCCCCTGTAAATCCAAAATTGGGCAAAAATGAATTAATTACAGGCGGAGGCAAATAAACAAAACCCTCTTTTGTGGCAGTGCCATAAGTAGAAGTAACTGTTACAATTCCGCTAGAACCAGGTCCGAGTACAGCCGAAATTTTCTGATCAGAATCTACTGTATAGGAAGCGGCAGCAATTCCACCGAATTGGACGGATTGAATTTGGTTGAAATTCGACCCATTAATCACTATGATATCACCTAGTTTGCCCGAAGGTGTAAATGAGCTTATTGAAGGTTTTGGCGCAAAAGTAAATCCGTTCGATTCAACCGTTCCGCCTGTGGTTCTTACTAAAACCTTACCACTTGCACCAGCAGCTACTACTGCTTTTACGGTCTGATTATTCACCACAATAAAGGAGGCTGCAGAAATACCTCCAAAACTGATCAGGTTGGTGGTGTTCAAATTAGCTCCAGAAATGGTAATCTCATCCCCTGTAAATCCAAAATTGGGCAAAAATGAATTAATTACAGGCGGAGGCAAATAAACAAAACCCTCTTTTGTGGCAGTGCCATAAGTAGAAGTAACTGTTACAATTCCGCTAGAACCAGGTCCGAGTACAGCCGAAATTTTCTGATCAGAATTTACTGTATAGGAAGCGGCAGCAA
>JBIIRT010000226.1:0-4480 GCA_044341405.1 Daejeonella sp.
TTCTTACTAAAACCTTACCACTTGCACCAGCGGCTACTACTGCTTTTACGGTCTGATCATTCACCACAATAAAGGAGGCTGCAGAAATACCTCCAAAACTGATCAGGTTGGTGGTGTTCAAATTAGCCCCAGAGATGGTAATCGTGTCCCCTGTAAATCCAAAATTGGGCAAAAATGAATTAATGACAGGCGGAGGCACATAAACAAAACCGTTGAGAAATGCAGTCCCGCCGGGTGTAGTTATGGCAATTTCGCCACTTGCCCCTGCAGCAAGAACTGCATTTACCTGATTAGCCGAAACAATAGCAAATGATGCTGCAGGGGTTCCGCCAAAGGTTACTGAGCTTGCTAAACTAAGATTTTCACCTGTAATACTGACTGTAGTTCCTGTTCCTGCTTGCGTGGGACTAAAACCGGTTATTTTGGGATAAGGGGAGCCACAAGTTGCCGGAATTACTGACGTCATAGCTCCTGAACAAGCGCCTCCAGCTACACTGAATGCCACTTGAAGAACCCCGCCATCGCGGTTATTTTGGCCGATTGTTTTTCTAGTTCCATTAGAAATGCCATAATGCATCAGATCATTATTATCAATCACATGTCCAAGATTATGCGCATGCCCTAGCTCATGCTGAACAACCGACTGAAAATCCATTTCTGAAGACTTAGGAAGTGCATCCTCAAAGTTCCAGGTTCGCTCCTTATCAAAAACCATATCGGTTTCAATAATTTGCCATTTGGTGCCAGAGGCGCAGGATGCATACCAGGTATAAGCTACACCCAATACCCCTGCAGGCAATTCGGCTCCGGTATCAAACCTGACAACATTTATTTCATCGTACCCGGTTTGATTTACCGTGGTGGTAGCACCTATCTTCCAATTAATGCCCGTAAAACAGGTCCAGGCGCTTATTGACTTTAAAAAAGAATTCTTTGCATTAGACTGTCCATTGAAGCCCTGTTCTAATTGAAAGGTATATCCACCCTGGGTATTGTCATTAATATGCTTAAGCTGATAGGTTAAATGATTGATGACACTATACGAAACAGTGAGGTTGGTTGATGAAACACCCGTGGAAGTTCCATTGTAAACTTTAATAGCTCCTGTACCCGCTCCGTATGGAACAATTACCACAATCTTATCGTCAGCCCATGAAACATACTCCTCAAGAGCAGGTTTCACGCTGGTTTGCCCCCCATCATCTGCTTTGGCAAATTCAACATAATAATTAGTTGAGGCCGGACCTATACCAAAGCCTGAGCCATTAATTGTGATCTGGCTACCGCTTCCTGCTGAAGTTGTAGTTGGCGAAAAATTAGTAATAACCTGGCCATAAGCTGCGGTAAAAAGCGTACAGATAAACAGTAAAACTGTTAGGGCCAACAGACTAATATTCGATTTTTTCAACTGCGCCTTATTATTTTATCTTAAAATCAGCCTTATTCATCACTTTATAATTTGAATGTGACAGCTTTTGAAGAACAGGATAGATCTCGCCAGAAACACTTTTATATACATTAAATACATCTCTTGCAGTTCCTGAGGAAAGATCATAACTAATAAAACCCTGAATCTCGGCATATGGCTGGAGCCGTAAATTTTTAGATGATGAGCTAAGTTTGATATTATTTGGGATACAGGTAAAAACTCCCAAAGACCCTTCCTGAAGATCCAGACCATATGAAACCTTTTCCATTTGATCGCCTACAATACCACCTATGGTGATTACTTCAACAATTGAATTACTGAGTTGACCTTTAAATACCTTGTAAACTGAAACCAGGTTAGAGGTATAAATATGCCTGCGATCCGTATCCCAGAAAGAGGATTTTTGCAAAACCTTGCCTTCAAAAACCAATGTGGAGTTCTCAACCCGCTGTTCGAGTGATACGGCCTGCAATTGGGCCAATAAATCTGTTGAAATGAGGATTAGGCCTATAAAAAAGAGTAAAATTTTATTCATAACGAGCTTTTTCAACATCAATCCATTTTAAAAATATATACATCTGAGTTAGAGCGGTTGCCCTTTAAATCGCGGGTACTAATTTTCCAGTAATAAGTTTTATTGCGATCTAACTGTAAATCGGCAAGAACTGCTGTTTTCAGACCCGACCGAAACAACACCGGCACATTGGTATTACCCAGGTAAACATCATAGCTATCGATATCACCATCGGGGTCTATTGCCGACCATCTTAAGGTAATCGTGGTCGTAGAGAGCGGAATTACCTGGCCATAACCCGGCGCTATCAATTCGGCCGGGAAAGGTGAAAAAGAGGTTTGAGCCGGCGCAGGATTATAGAATTTCCACACATCGCTACTAATCTCTTTATTAATTCGGGTGTTTTTAGAGATAATAAACCAGGAATAGGCCAAATTGCGGTCAAGCTCAATCTCTAATTGGGTTTTATCGGTACTGTAGGTACTAATTTGCCCATTTTCAAGATTTTTTATACTTAAAGCATAAGAATCGGTATTATTAGAGGAATCCCATTTGAACAGAATCTTGGTCCGGCTGGTCGAAACAATGATTCCATCAGCACAGATTTCATTATTCTTAGGCAATTGCAAAACCGCTTTAACCGGAAGTTTACTCGGAAGAGGCTCGGCGGCTTTGCGGCATCCAAAACTGAAGATTAATAGAATTAAAAATGCTTTTCTCATCTTTGGATTTTACACCGCTTCACCAACTTTATTTGAGGATTTTTACTTTAAAAGTTCCACTAGGCGGATCAATCGCAGCAGCGGTTGTATTCGAGAATTTTACTGTGACTTGATTTAGTGCAGAAACCCATGCAGAATATACTCCTCCTTCAGTGGCAACATCATTTGGTACACCCAAACTTACTGCATCACCATCTTCTGCTCCGTTAGCCACAATTAAAATAATTCGGCTCTCTCCAGCTGCAGTTGATAAAAAATTCAAGGTAGCTGCAGCTGAAAAAGCACTAACCAAAGTTCCAGATAATGGTAAGGTTACATTTGTTGCACCGCTTGATGTTAAGGTAATTGCATGAGCGCCTGAAGTGGCTAATGTGCTACCATCTGCCAGAGTTAACGTAGCTGAGCCGCTAGGTGCTGTTATTGCCACCTTGTTTACAGAAGTTGCAGAAGCAACACCAAGAGTCGGGGCAGTCAAGATTGGCGCAGTAAGTGTTTTATTAGTTAAGGTTTCTGTCCCTACTAAAGTTGCAAGTGTTCCTGATGTTGGTAAGGTTACATTTGTTGCACCGCTTGACGTTAACGTAATTGGATTTGCACCTGATGTGGCTAACGTGCTACCATCTGCCAGAGTTAACGTAGCTGCATTACTTGGAGCAGTTATAGCTACCTTGTTTACAGAAGTTGCAGAAGCAACACCAATTATAGGAGTAATTAAGGTTGGTGTGTTGGCTCTAACTACAGCACCGCCAGTTCCTGTCATAGAAATTTCTTCAACAACGCCAGCCCCGACAGTTGTACGACCCAATAATGTATTAGTACTAATATTTTGTATTTTATTAAGTGTAACAGCTCCAGCAGTTATAGTAGTGGTATTACTATTTGAACTGGTTACATCACCGGCCAAATTAGCATTGGTGGTAACTGTTGCTGCATTGCCGCTTATACTTCCTACAATTGTTGAAGTAAAGGTTTGAACTCCAGTGAAAGTCTGGGCAGCATCTGAACGAGCAAGAGTTGCGTCAGCATTAGGCAGAGTAAACCTTTTCTCAGAACTTGTGGGACCAACAAATTTAGTAAAGCCATTACCTGTACCGCCAAAAGGGGATCCAATGACCCCACCTAAATCGGCGGTTCCATCAAATTGCGATCCATATATCCATCTTGGCGATTCTAACCTTGTTGCTGTTCCAGCGTTACCACTAGTGCTTTGATTAAATGTTGGAAACCCAGTTAAACCTGCGGCACTTCCTGTAGGTAATAAATAATCTGTTCCTGCTATCGCAATACTTGGAACACCTGTGGTGGTGGTATTCTTTAAAATCCCTGTAGTTAAACCTGATAATTCTACGCCATTAATCTTTTTCACTGTAGCAGCATTGCCAACAGATGTTACATCGCCGGTTAAGTTCGCATTCGTAGTTACTGTTGCGGCATTACCAGTTACACTTCCTACAATTGGTGCGGTTACTGTTAAGTTTGCTAATGTACCTACACTAGTTAAACTTGACGCAAGAACGTTATTAGCAAGTGTCGCTCCTGTTAAGTTTGAAGCAGCTGCTACTGCTGTAATGGTAATATCTGCACTACCATCAAAGTCAACATTGTTGATTTTCTTAGGTGCAGCTAATTTTGTTGCTGTGGCAGCATTACCTGTTACACTTCCGGCAATTGGTGCGGTTACTGTTAAATTTGCTAATGTACCTACACTGGTTAAACTTGATGCAAGAACATTATTAGCAAGTGTCGCTCCTGTTAAAGTGGAAGCATCCGCTACTGCTGAAATAGTAATATCTGCACTACCATCAAAGTCAACAT
>JBIIRT010000194.1:0-3689 GCA_044341405.1 Daejeonella sp.
TTCAGGGGCAGCAGTCCTTTTGCCGGGCTGCCCTTCCCGATGAAATACAGCACCAGGTAAAATAAACCTTGCCAGAGGAGATTCCAGCTTTCACTGGAATGACAACGATTTCTTGCCGGAAATACTACGGAGGAAAGGGCTGAACTGACCTATACCACACAGGTATTGCTTTCAAAAAACAAAGTATGCTGCACCAGTGCCTGATCTGATGTGCTATAAGGTATTATTTTAATATGATTCGGTTGAACTCAGATATAACAATGATATTTGGCTGGCAATAGCAATGGACTTAAGGAATATAACGAATCGGATTGCAATGAAAAAAACAGACAATACAAGCATAAAAAGCTTAAAAATGGCTAAATTTCCAATGATTCACCTTCAGGTTTCACTACAACCTTCCGCTCAATAGTGCCTAAAGTAATCAGAAACTGAGCGATCATATATGTTGACATAATTAATATTCCTGCAAAAGTATAGGGTTCCACAAACTTCATATAGGCAAGTGCCGCATCAGAGATAACAAAAAAGATAGCCCCAAAACAGATCAACCTGAAGCTTAACAGATTTACCCTTCTGTAGCGATAGCCGGCAAGAATTGCCATAATAGAGATCACAAAAATATATGCTAGAACCGGTATGCGGAAGTCATTCAGATAATCCCTGATAATTGAGTAATAACTCATAGAGAACACCCCCATCAAAAAAAGCATCAGATGCCCAAAATACTTTGATTCCTGAGGTTTATTCTTAAAATCACGAAAGAATGCAGATGAGTATAAAATATGTGCGATTAAGAACGAAACTAATCCATATAAAAAGAGAAAAACATCTGAAACAGAATAAAGTAGCAACACATCCCCAATCAAAGAAAAAATAAGTCCGGCAAAAACCAAACGATTAAATCCCACCTTCATATTACATTCTTTGAACAGGTAAATAGCAAGTGACAGACAAATCAAGGGTTTAATAAATATGTTGTATTCCTCAAAAACAGGGGACTGAACCATCAGGTTCAAAATCATAATCACGATAAAAATAATCAAGAAGCTTTTGTGTTGTTTAAACATATTTTACTCCTTTAAGGCGATAGAACCAAAAAAACGAAAATGAGGCTATCAATGTATTTAAAATGAACATATTCAAAAATAAATCGTTATTGTAGAAACTGAAAGGAACTAAAGTCCAATAGAATATTCGAACATATTCAAACCATCCGGACCAAGTTTTTTGTTCCATCAATACTCCACAAGATGTTAGGCTAAATATTGAAAGCAGACAACAGCTTATTAGTTGCAATGTATTCATTTCTGAATTGAGGAAAATTAGCATACTCGAAATAATCAGCGTAAATAGAAAAGTGCTGAGGATATATGATTTGAATCGATGATCATAATCGGGACTATATTTTATGTACGAACTGTTATTCACTTCTTTTGGGTATTGCATTCCTCCCAAATAATCAGGAAACCAACCCGGAGGATTGATAAAAATTCTAATCTTATCGATGATATTCCGAGTCTTTTTTGAGCTTGAATACAAATCCGCCCAATAATGGAAATTTGCCCAAACAGGATTCCAGCTGGCCAACGGACTAGTAATTCCATAAACAACCTCCTCTTCTTCATCTTGAAATGTTCCGAACATTCTATCCCAAATGATTAAAGTACCTGCATGATTCTTATCGATATATTTAGGGTTAGAACCATGATGTACCCTATGGTGGGAAGGAGTATTTAAAAACCATTCAAATATGCCCATTCTGCCAATTGCGCGGGTATGTATCCAAAACTGATAAATGGTGTTAAAAGCACTGATAGTTAGGAACATTATCGGTTCAAAACCTGCAAATGCCAGAGGTAAGTAAAAAACCCATGAAAAACCCGACTGAAACCATGATTGCCTCAAAGCAACTGTTAAATTATACTCCTCACTTTGGTGATGAACAATATGGGCCGCCCATAATGCATTTATCTGATGACTTTTACGATGAAACCAGTAATAGAAAAAATCAACAGCTAAAAAAAGTAAAATCCAGGTCCATAATGTATTCTGAAATGAATAAAATCTCCAGTGCTCATAAATAAATAAGTAACCAAAAAAAGTAATTGTTTTCAGAAATATACCAACCAATTGAGATCCAATACCTTGACTCAAATTAGAAATTGAGTCGTTTAAGCGGTAATAATCGAGCTTTTTGTACAGAGCATAAACAAGCTCAACAATAATCAGGATTAAAAATATAGGAATAGAAAGGGCGATATAGTCTACTTTCATCCTTTTATTTATTGCTTTTTAAAGGTGATGAAGCTATCATGATTTTATAATCATCTCTCTTTGGGTTTTGGAAAAATCATGATGGTTTCATTATCACAATTTAGTATTTTATAATGAAACAAAAAATTAATAGAATATTGTTTATTTGTTATCAGTCTGTCTATATTAGCACCCCGGTTCGACTTTAGAAAGAGGACATTAAAACCAAATTTAGTTGAACCCGAATAATTACAGATAGCATCAATAAACAAGAGAATGGTTAAGTAATGATATAGGATTATTTCCTGTTTTCGCTAAAAAAAAACAAAGAATATGAAACGCTTTTTTATACTTGCTGCATTTGTGGCCATTTCGACTTATAGTTCAGCACAGACCAAACCTGCTACGGCTCCATTATTAAAGACTCAATTAGATTCAGCGAGCTATGCCTTTGGTGCAAGCATTGCTAATGATTTGAAAAACAGAGGTGTAAGTAACTTGAATTACACTTTAGTCTCGAAAGCAATGAGCGATGTTTTTTCAGGCGGGAATGTTATTTTCAGTCCTGAAAAATGTCAGGAAGTAATCTATGGTCTACTTAATTTACTTGAAAAGAAGAAATTTGAAGGAGCGATTGCGGAAGCTAATAAGTTTTTAAGTGATAATAAACTAAAGCCGGGAATCACAACACTTCCGAGTGGTTTACAATTTGAAGTTCTTACACCTGGTACAGGTGCCAAGCCAGTTGCTACCGATGAAGTATCTGTAAACTATAGAGGAACCTTAACAAACGGATTCGAATTCGACAGCTCTTATACTCGTGGAGAACCTACTTCCTTTGTACTAAATCAGGTAATACCGGGATGGACAGAAGGACTTCAGCAAATGCCGGTTGGTTCAAAATATCGATTCTTTATTCCTTACTCACTAGCATACGGTGAACGCGGCGCCGGGAAAGACATCCCTCCTTACAGCACATTAATTTTTGAAGTTGAATTGGTAAAGATCGGAAAGTAGTTTTTTCAATTGAGAGTTGACTCCCGATAGCTATCGGGATGACAATTGACAGTCAGTAGTGTCCGGGGAAATTGAAATTGTAAAATAAAAGATCAAATTCTTTACTCATAATTATTCTCTCTACTTTTCCTTCAGCAGAAAAGTAGCATGCCGAGGAGGTACGACGAGACCATGAGTACCTTAAAAATAATAGAGAAAAACGAATAAATGCCGCCGCTGCACCTGATGCTATTAAAGTTTATACTTTGGCTTGGACTGTGCCTACCGCACCAGCTGAGGCGGAAAAAAGGTTAACGGAGATTTTGTGCTTAGGCCAAAGCTTATCAACAGTCCTGTTGTTTTAGGTAGAATTTTGCAGATTTCAAGGCAGTGAAACCATAAAAAATGATTCTAAACTTAAAGGGGGGCTTGCTTTG
>JBIIRT010000195.1:0-3627 GCA_044341405.1 Daejeonella sp.
CACGCTGATCACCTCCTAACCCATGAAGGGAATCAAAAGCCAGCTTCGCTATTAGCCATTATGCTCATCCTCTTTGGCGAAAATAAAAGATACTTTTTCCGCGTAACCTAAAGTGTGGAGTGTTGTTCTAAGCATAAGTTTTAATGCTCTTTTACCTGCTGTAGTTTTGAAATACATTTCACGTTTTCTGGCATCTTTTTCAAAAAGATAAAATTCGCAGAAGATCAATTTGAGAGGTCTTCTAGACGCTGTACTTTTTGTTCCTCCCGCATTGTGGTTTAATATTCTATTTTGGAGATTTGAAGAATATCCTACATAGAGCATAGCATCCTTTTCACTAAAAAGTACATAAATACAATAAGGTAAAGCTTGTATCATTCTCAAATTTTTAAAATTGATTTAATAATGAAGAGTTCCGACAGCAGATGTCGTGCCTCCATCGCTGTGGAACACCACGAAGCGAAAAAGCTATCCAATAAGGATAGCTTTTTCTGCTTCTGTGGTGGAGCCGGAGGGATTCGAACCCTCGTCCAAACATGGGACATGTTACGCTTTCTACATGCTTAGCTGTTGTTTAATTGTCGGGAAGGGGAAGGTCAACCGCTTACCTATACCGTCTTCCGTAGATGTCTTGTCTTACCGGATTATCACATCATTAAACCCTGGCCAGTCCTGTTGTTCGATGCTCCTGGTGTCAGACTACAGAACAGAATCTGACGGAACAAAAGCTTACTTAATTCTAAATTAAGCAGCTAAGGCGTAGTTATTTTCGCCAATTGTGGTTTGAAAGTTCAGATTTAAGCGCTAATACTTACAATGCGCTGCATGCTTACATACCTGCCTCCATCCTGTCAATTCCGGTCGGCCCCTGAATTTTATGTTGAAATGTAAGAACACAAAGGTACGAATTATTAAAATAGCATCCCCGAAAAACTCATTAAACCCGTCCAGGATACACTTTTAATGCTTGCTCCAGGCAGGTCATCGCAGCTTCCAAATCCTCCTTGTTCAAAACGTATGCCAAACGTACTTCGTTATTTCCTGCCCCCGTTGTGCTGTAAAATCCGGTTGCTGGTGCCATCATTACTGTTGCATTTTTATACTCAAACTCCTCCAGTATCCACTGACAAAATTTATCAGCATTATCGATCGGGAATTTTGCAACAACATAAAACGCACCACCCGGATTTGGGCAAAATACTCCTTCTATTTTGTTTAGACGTTCTACAAGCGTATTTCTACGGATGGTATATTCCTTGTTTACCTGTTCGAAATAGCTATCAGGTGTGTCTACCGCTGCTGTTGCTGCAATCTGTTCAACCATACCCGGACTCAAACGTGCCTGCGCGAATTTTAATCCCGCAGCAATTACGTCCTTATTTTTTGTAATTAAACATCCCAGACGGGCACCACAGGCACTGTATCGTTTGGAAACAGTATCCATTATTATTACATGCTGGTCAAGTCCTTCGAGGTGCATTGGAGAAATAAATTCTTTGCCATCATAGCAGAACTCTCGATAGGCTTCATCAGAGAACAGAAACAGATCATATTTTAGACATAATTCTCTGAGAGCTTCTAATTCTTGTTTTGAATACAGGTACCCGGTTGGATTATTGGGATTACAAATGATAATGGCCTTTGTCTTAGGACTAATCAGTTTCTCAAATTCAATGATTGGAGGTAGGGCAAATCCATTTTCTATATATGACAAAATAGGCTTAACAACTACATTGCTCATACAGGCAAATCCATTATAATTGGCATAAAATGGTTCAGGTATAATAATCTCATCCCCTTCATTGACGCAAGCCTGCATTGCGATTGTAATAGCTTCAGATCCACCTACAGTCACCAGAATCTGAGACGGATCAATATTATAACCAAGTTTATTATAATACTCAGTCAGTTTGGTGCGATAAACCAATGTTCCTTCTGAAGGAGTATATGCCCAGACCTTAAAATCTATATTTTTTATGGCATTGAGCATGCCTTCCGGAGTTGCTATATCAGGCTGTCCAATATTTAAATGATAAACCTTTTTCCCTTCACGTTTTGCCTGATCTGCAAAAGGAGTCAATTTACGAATTGGGGAGGCGGGCATTTGCCGGCCTTTACTTGAAATTTGTGGCATGACACAAAATTATAAATCCTCTTTGAATGGAAGAGGCTTTTTAATTTTTTAATTTATAACAAATTCTCAACCTGAACTTCTGAATTAACCTCTGATACATCATAAATCATATAATTAGCTTCATTGGATTGGATTTAACCCTTGCTGCTTTTGTAAATCCGACCTTTGGTGAAACTGCGCTAAATATTATAGCAATGATTCATTTTCTTTCTATAAGTTCAAGTAATCTATGCAATTTCTTTATAAGCATTTGGTTAAGTGTTTGATAAGATCATAAAGTATTTTTTAAAATCATTCCATTCATCGATTAGCTGCAACATTAATCATACGGATGTTAAAATTTGGCTAATTCCGTAAAAAACGAATTATTATTTTGCATCAGTGCTATCAATTCCAGCACTCTTTTCTTATTTTTGACCATAAAGCAATTCTATGATAGAAACTCCGTTAAACGCAAATGACTTACAGGAACAAGAGGAGCTTAGCTTTGAATCGTTCAGAAGCATAATCATCAACGATTATAAAATCGCTTTTGAAAGTAGGCAAGCAAGTCTTTTGGGTCGTAAGGAAGTTTTGACGGGCAAAGCTAAGTTCGGAATCTTTGGAGATGGTAAAGAAGTAGCTCAATTAGCAATGGCAAAAGTATTTTTGGCTGGCGATTGGCGTTCGGGTTATTACCGGGATCAGACCTTTATGCTGGCTGCAGGTATGTTAACTATGCCTGAATTCTTTGCACAGTTATATGCTAATACAGATTCTGATGCTGACCCGGGTTCGGGAGGCAGACAGATGAATTGCCATTTCGCCAGCAGACTATTAAATGAGGATGGCAGTTGGATGGATCTGACTACTACCAAGAATTCATCTGCAGATATTTCTCCTACCGGCGGACAAATGGGGCGTCTCGTAGGGTTAGCGCTAGCTTCCAAATTATATAAAAACAATCAGGATCTCTCTTATCTTAAGAATTTTTCAGTAAATGGAAATGAAGTAGCTTTTGGAACTATTGGAAATGCTTCAACTTCTGAAGGTATTTTCTTTGAAGCGATAAATGCAGCTGGTGTACTTCAGGTGCCAATGGCAATATCAATATGGGATGATGCTTATGGTATTTCGGTTCCTGCAGAATATCAGACCACTAAACAAGATATTTCTGAAATACTCAAAGGATTTCAGCGTGATGATAAGGGTGAAGGATATGAGATTTTTAAAGTTAGAGGCTGGGATTACCCTGGTTTATGTGAGACCTATGAAAGAGCAATAAAAGTTTGTCGTGAGCAGCATATTCCTGTAATGATTCATGTTACAGAAATGACTCAGCCACAGGGGCACTCCACATCAGGTTCACATGAACGATATAAAAATAAACAAAGAATAGCCTGGGAGAACGAATTCGATTGTATGTTGCAGATGCGGAAGTGGATGATCGAATCAGCTATTTCTACCGAAGATGAGTTGAATGAAATTGAGGCCAATGCTAAAATTTATATCCG
>JBIIRT010000196.1:0-3576 GCA_044341405.1 Daejeonella sp.
CAATGATCAGAACTTCAAACTGAAGGTAATTTTGCTTTGTTAGCGTGTGGAGTAATTCATCAATCTCCTGAGGCCGGTTGTAAAGTGGGATGATGATTGAAAAAAACATCTTGATTAGTACCTGCTGATAAAAAATTAAATAGATTTCTCAATCTGATAGCTGTTACGCTCAGGGGAGTTCCTAGAAACTAACTCTGCTATAAAACCAGTAAGGAATAATTGAAATCCAACAACTATAGCCACCAAGGCGATATAAAAAAGTGGCTGATCAACAATTTCACGGGAATATTTGATGTGCATACTGATGTGATACAACTTCTCGATAATGATCCATAACGCAATCATAGTGCCTGCCAGAAAACTCAAAGCTCCCATAGTACCAAAAAAGTGCATTGGTCTTTTGGCAAATTTACCAACAAAAAAAATAGACAACAGATCCAGAAAACCATTAATAAAGCGACTGAAACCAAATTTGGTATAACCATATTTTCGTGCCCTATGTTCTACAACCTGCTCACCGATTTTCTTAAATCCAGCCCATTTTGCGATCACCGGAATATACCTGTGCATCTCACCATAAACTTCAATGCTTTTTACAACCTCCTTACGATAGGCTTTCAAACCGCAATTAAAGTCGTGAAGATTATGTATCCCCGACATGCGGCGGGTAACTAAGTTAAATAATTTTGTGGGGATAGTTTTCGAAAGAGGATCATGGCGTTTTTGTTTCCAACCCGAAACAAGATCAAACTTCTCTTCAATAATTCTTCTGTAAAGTTCGGGTATTTCATCAGGGCTATCCTGAAGATCGGCATCCATGGTAATAACTACATTTCCCTGACATGCTTCAAAGCCCACATTCAAAGCAGCTGACTTACCATAATTACGACGGAATTTAATTCCTACAATAACTGGAAATTGTTCTTTTAATTTCTCAATAGTCTCCCATGATCCGTCATTACTTCCATCATCGACCAATATCACTTCATAGCTAAATCGATGCTCCGCCATCACCTTGTTGATCCAGTTCACAAGCTCAGGCAAAGATTCTGCCTCATTAAATAAAGGAACAACTACAGATATATCCATTTTTAGATGTGAGAATTGAGAACTTTGATTATTTGATAATTAAAAACGTGCAAATTTCATGAATAATACTGACAAAAACTTCCTTTCATTAAATTAGAAAGACTATTATTCTTCAACTTCCTCTGTTGAAGCAAACACCGGAGCTTCTTTTTTGAAGATTGCTGCAAAAATAAGTGACATAACAAATTGAAGAATGATGGCTATACCTAGGTTCTTAAAAAATTGTGCAAATGTTGGATTGTACTGTTCCTTAAGTGCTTCAATTTGCTTTTCTAGAGCCTCATCGATCTGCTCCTGTTCCATTCCCATATTCTCGAAAGTCTTAGACATCCCTGCTTCCATAAATCCTGCAATTTTTTCGAATGCATCCGGCTCAACGAATTTATAAAAAACTACATTTGCCAATGAATAGATAATCCCAGCAATAAAAGACATTAGGAAAATTCCTTTTAACGCTTCTTTAAAATTCCAAAATCCCCCAATCTTCTTTTTGAGATCAATAGTAAAAAAAATATAAATCAGTAAAGAGACTACCCCTGCACCAATTCCAAATCCAATTGAGCCGAGCATCGAAGGGAAAACATAATAAGTTACTACACCTATCACTGTTGATATAATCCCAATAATCAGCCCATTAGTGCTTGCGGCTTTGTTTAAGTTTTCTATTGAAAATTCCATAATTTTATTTTTTTTTTGTTTGAATTAGTTTTAAGAATTATATGAAATTAGTAGTGAATATACTGCAGAATCAAAATCCGGATTTGGACTGTGATTTACAAAATCATTAAAATCTGAATCAGAAGGGTTTGTATCCCTAAAAAAGCCAATCATTGAATAAAATAATTCCTTCAATTCAGAATCATCGGATAATTCGGATGTTACACGAGCCACTTCTTTCAAATCACTTTCTACAAGAATCTGATTAGCGATCACCTCCTCATAAATACGATGTTCATCCTGAAATTCATCCTCATCAACAAGCAAGAATTCACGCAAGAAATCGCCTAGTTCAGGTTCAATCGCTTCATCCTTGCATTCTTGTAAATAAAGTAGCAAATTCAGAAGTTCAGTACCCCTGTCTATTGTACTTTCTTCAATTTTTTCCCATTCAGGTGAATCGAGATAGTCTTCTTCAAGTTTACGGATATCTTCGTTGAGAAAGTTGATTAACAGCAAATCAAAGAATAACTCGCGCAGTGGTTCAAAAGCCGGTTGGTCATCAAAAACGCGATCTAGCGCCTCTACTTTATTGAGGTAAGACTTTTCAAGATTAAAAACGTCGGTCAAAGCCTTTGAAAAGGATTTATATTCCTGCTTATTTACCGAAGCAAATTGCGCAAGAGCAGCATTCATTGCGTGATCTATACTTGTATTCATATTTCTAAATTAATGTATAATGTACTGGCCATTATTGTATACAAGTTTCACTTTTCCAATCAACTTTTTACCGAAAAAAGGCGAATTAGATGATTTAGATCTATTACTTTCCTCATTTAAAACCCACTCTTCTTCCGGATTAAACAGAATAAAGTTAGCAGAATTTCCGATTTTTAGCTGAGGAATTGATAGTCCGAGAATATTTCTAGGAGCAATGGCCATTTTTTCAACAATCGTTTCCAAACTTAACCCAGCTTTCAGGGCAACAGGCAATGCGGTTTGCAAGCCAATTATCCCGTATGATGCAATCTCGAATTCGACATTTTTAAATTCTATTTCATGTGGAGAGTGTTGAGAGACAATGGCATCGATGGTTCCATCCTTTAGACCCGCAATTAAAGCACTCTGATCTTTTTTTGTCCGAAGGGGTGGCTTAACTTTGAAGTTACTTTCAAACCCTTCGAGCTCATCTTCAGTAAATACTAAGTAATGAGCAGCTACATCACAGCTCACTTTAATTCCTGCCTTTTTTGCTTTTCTAATCAGATCTACACTTTTTAAAGAGCTGATGGTGCTAAAATGTATCCGGGCATCATTGTATTCGGCAAGATATAAGTCCCGAGCAATCATCAATTCTTCGGCAAGGGAAGGATTTCCTTTCATACCAAGATAGGTACTCATCAGTCCTTCGTTCATTTTCGCATTGCCTGCAATATCCTGATCCTCTGCATAAGAAATAACAAGCCCTTCGAATGATTTGGTGTACAATAAGGCCCTACTCATCAAACCAGCATTGGAAACCGGTCTGTTTCCATCGGTGAAAGCAATTGCACCAGATTGTTGCATATCGTACATTTCTGCAAGTTCATTACCCTCCCGCTTGTGGCTTATACAGCCCAAGGGATACACATCAACCAAATTATTCTTTGATTTACTTTTCAGATAAGAAACCTCTGCCTTTGAATGAATCGGAGGCTGAGTATTGGGCATCAGAGCTATACCTGTAAAACCGCCTGAAGCTGCAGTCATACATCCGGTGCCCATATCTTCCTTAGTTTCAAGACCAGGCTCCCCAAAATTCACATTAAGATCAAAAAAACCTGCTGAAAG
>JBIIRT010000080.1:0-11977 GCA_044341405.1 Daejeonella sp.
TAAATTTCAAATCAGCGGAATTACAACTCAGGAAATACTTTCTACAAATGGAGATTTAACAGAAGCAACCAAAAATATGTATGCTGCATTACATAGACTAGACAATGCGAATGTTGAGGTGATTATTGCCGAAAAATTACCAAATCATGGTTTGGGTCAAACTATTAACGACAGGTTACAAAGAGCAGTTCAAAAATAGACTATGAAAACAATTATTCGCAACGCCTCTATTGTAAATGAAGGAAAAACAACAATTGCCGATATTCTTATTGAGGGCGAGCGCATTGAAAAAATTGATCCGAAAATTGAATTATCAAAAAATATTCGCTTCCAGGAAATTAATGGTGAGGGACTTTATTTATTGCCTGGTATAATTGACGATCAGGTACATTTTAGAGAACCGGGTTTAACCCATAAGGCAACAATTTATTCCGAGTCAAAAGCAGCAGTAGCAGGAGGGGTTACGTCATTTATGGACATGCCTAATACAATTCCCAATACCTTAACTCAAAAATTATTAGAAGAAAAATATTTGATAGCGTCAAAAACATCATTGGCAAACTATTCCTTTTTTATGGGAATTGATCAAAATAATTTAGAAGAGGTATTAAGAACTGATAATGAAAATGTATGTGGAATAACTGATGATGGATTGTATTTTAATAATGAAAAGGGAATTTTAGCGAATTATCCTGAATTTTTAGAAACTCTTTTTTCAAAAACCGATTCCCTGGTTGCCTTGCATTGTGAGGATGATCAGATTATTGAAAATAATATTATAAAATATACCAAGCTTTATGGAGAGAATATTCCTTTTGAATTACATCCATTAATCAGAAGTGAAGGTGCGTGTATAACAGCCTCAAAGCGTGTTTTAGAAATTGCCGAAAAGCATAATACCCGATTGCACTTATTACATATTTCCACCCTGGCTGAAGCCAATTTATTTGATAATAAAATAGCAGTTAGAGATAAAAGAATAACCGCGGAGGCCTGCATTCATCATCTTTGGTTTTCCGATAAGGATTACGAAAGATTAGGAGCTAAAATAAAATGGAATCCTGCAATAAAAACCGTGAACGATCAAATCGGATTGTTAGCAGCATTATTAGATGATAAACTAGACATCATTGCTACAGATCATGCTCCACATACGTTAGACGAGAAAAATTACAATTATTTCAAATCATCATCAGGTGGGCCCTTGGTGCAGCATGCTTTAAATGTAATGCTAGAGTTTTTTCATCAGGGTAAAATCAGTATCGAAAAAATTGTCGAAAAAATGAGCCATAATGTAGCTGAAATTTATAGAATCAAAGAGCGAGGATACATTCGTGAAGGTTATTTTGCTGATCTGGTTTTATTGGATTTAAACCATGAATGGATGGTAAGTCCGGAAAATACTCTTTACAAATGCCAATGGTCACCATTTAATAACCAACTATTTAAAAGTAGCATTAAGAAAACATTTGTAAACGGAAATATGGTTTATGACAGGGGGCTTTTTAACGAAACCAACAAAGGCCACAGACTTAAATTTGAAAAATTCAGGTAATACTCAGGAAATGCTACGAAGACATATATAAAAAATATTATCGGTTAATTACCAATAGAAATAGGAGATAAAAAATAATGGATTACCATTTACTAATAGACAACTTAACGAACCCTGCATTACTCTTTTTTGTACTGGGTATTATTGCTGTTTATTTAAAAAGTGATTTAGAAATACCACCCAACTCATCAAAATTTATTTCACTATATCTCTTATTTGCTATAGGATTTAAGGGAGGTCAGGAATTATCCCATGAAAAATTTAACACTGAAATTGGATTGTCAATGGTGTTCGGAATTCTCGTTTCATTAACTATTCCATTGTATGCATTCTTTATTTTAAAAAGAAAGCTAAATGTCTTTGATGCGGGTGTTATAGCTTCCGCTTACGGCTCAGTAAGTGCAGTAACATTTGTGACCGCTATTTCTTATCTCGAATCACAGCAATTAGTTCTTCAAGGGCATATGGTTGCTATAATGGCTTTGATGGAGTCTCCTGCTATTATTGTCGGACTTTTGTTAATCTCAATATTTAATACAGATGAAAAGGAAAAAATAGAAAAGCGAATAGCAATTAAACATTCATTCACTAATGGCAGTGTATTGTTAATTACAGGGAGCTTAATTATTGGTTTTTTAGCAAATGCCAGTCAAGCTGAGGGAATAAAACCATTTACTAACGATCTATTCAAAGGCTTTCTTGCAATTTTTCTTTTGGATATGGGAATTACAAGCGGCAAAAAATTAAAATCCTTTTTCTCTTTTGGGTGGTTTCCAATTATGTTCGCTGTTATTATTCCACTATTCAATGGATGTGTTATTGCTGTATTAAGCTCCTTCGTGACACAAGATATAGCCAGCCGCTTTATGTTTGCAATTTTAGCTGCAAGTGCCTCTTACATTGCTGTACCTGCTGCCATGAAAATATCTGTACCCCAATCAAATCCGGGACTTTTTTTACCGATGGCCCTTGCAGTAACTTTTCCGATAAATATTACTATTGGAATACCTATATACTTTTTTATTGTACAAATAACTTAAACAGAATGAATAAAATATGTTAAATAACTCTTCAGGTTTATTGTTCGGATAATTAAGATCCGATTTAAAAGAGTTGAAAATAAATGTTAATTAAATTGATACTGAGATAAATTATTGCAGTTGTTCAATATGACAATTGTATCATATCTATAGATTTTTAAATATGAATGTTGTACTAAAAAATATGAAACCAGAAATTTACGGGGGTATATTTCTGAAAGATCCTGAAAGATCGGAGCTGGGAAAGAGGATTTTAAAAGAGGGTGTATCACTAATTGATAAGATTGGTTTTGAAGCATTTACCTTTAAAAAACTGGGTGAAAGAATTCAATCAAATGAAAGCTCAATCTATAGGTATTTTGAGAATAAGCATAAATTACTGCTTTACATTTCATCATGGTATTGGAGCTGGATAGAGTTTCGACTGATTTTCGAAATAGCTAATTTAGAGGATCCAAATCATCGGCTTACAAAAGCTATTATTTTGCTTACCGAAGATACCTCACTCGAACTATTGGATGACCACATTAAAGAGTCTACTTTAAAGCAGATCATAATATCTAATTTCGTTAAAACATTCAATATGAATGAAGTCAATCATGAAAACAATGAAGACTTTATTAAAACATATAAACGGGTTATCCTTCTGATAGCAGAAATTATAAAAGAGGTTAACCCGAATTATTCTTATCCCGAGAACCTGTCCTGTAGTATAATAGAAGGGTCTTTGCATCAGCATTTCCTGAAACAACATTTTAAAAATATCACCAACTATAGTGAATCAGTAACTCCAACAGATTTTTTTTTAAACATGGTAAAAGCCATCCTAAATAACCCTGAATGACACCTTTAAGACGTTTTATTAATTTATTAAAACTGGATAGAAAAGATGTATATCAAATTTTTGTATATGCAGCTTTCGCCGGGCTTATCAGTCTATCACTTCCATTGGGAATTCAGGCGATTGTAAATTTTATTCAGGGGGGACAGATTAGCGTTTCATGGAAAGTGCTCATATTTATAGTAACACTGGGCGTTGCTATGGTTGGTATTCTAACGCTTATGCAGTTACGAATTACTGAAAACCTGCAACAAAAAATATTTATACGTTCTTCTTTTGAATTTGCATATCGCTTACCAAAAATTTCTTTCAATGCACTTTATGATCAATACCCTCCCGAAATAGCAAATCGGTTTTTTGATACCATTGCAATTCAAAAAGGTACTTCAAAATTACTACTTGATTTTACAACTGCTCTTTTACAGGTTGGGTTGGGACTAATTTTGCTCTCACTTTATCATCCCTTTTTCATATTATTTGGGATAGTATTGGTGATCATGCTTTACATAATTTTCAAATATTCATTTGATAAAGGCTTAACTACTAGTCTGAAGGAATCCAGCTATAAATACAAGGTAGTGTACTGGCTTCAGGAAATTGCACGTAACAAAAACAGTTTTGTCAACAAAAGCAATTTTGATTATGCATTAAGCAAGAATGATGATCTTGTTAAGAACTATCTGCATTATCGTGAAAAGCACTTTAATGTTTTACAAAGACAATTTTCCCAGCTTATAATCTATAAGGTGTTTATTACAATAGGACTTTTATTTGTAGGTGGGTTTTTAGTTTTAGATCAAAAGATGAATATCGGACAGTTTGTAGCAGCTGAAATCATCATCTTATTAATCATTAACTCTGTTGAAAAGCTGATTGTTGGTATGGAAACTTTGTATGATGTTCTTACTGCGGTTGAGAAGATTGGCTTAGTCGCTGATCTGGAAATTCATGAAAATCAAAAAAAATCCGAATCGGATTCTTCTGAAACTCATTTAACAATAGAAGCAGTTGATATGGGCTACAGATATCCCGATGACGATAAGGATATAATTAAAAACATTGATTTAAAAATTAATCATGGTGAAAGGATTATTATTTCAGGTATAAATAATTCTGGAAAAACTACTTTGGTTAGATTACTTTCAGGGTATCTCTCCCCAACATCTGGCGTTATTTATGTAAATGAAAGTGTTATGAAAAGATCGGAAAGTGGTTATTTTAAAAACTATACCGGTCTGGTTATGCAGGATGACACTCTTTTTGAAGGGTCTTTATTAGAAAACCTGACATTTAACAATCCAAAAGTTACTAGTGAAGACGTCAACTGGGCACTAGATGCAGTTGGATTAACGTTAATCGTTAAAAGGCTTCCCGCTGGATTAGATACAATAATAAATTCTGATGGCAGGCATTTAACAAGATCTGTAATTCAGAAAATTATGATTGCAAGAGCTATTGTTTCACGCCCTAAGATTCTGTTTCTTGAAGAACCAACTATAAGTATGGACCCCAAGGCTGCCAGACAAATTATAGACTTTCTTGTTCGTGAGGAGAATGATTGGACAATAATTGTATCATCAATTGATGAGTACTGGATTAAGGTTTGTAATAGAGAAATTGATATGAATAATGGAGAAATTATTAGGGACACTATAACTGTCAGAAATGCTTAATATATCAGACAACAACCCCGTAAACATGGATGGTGGTAAAGAATATGAGACCATCAGGCTACTTAATAATAGACCACATTACAAAATCCTAAACAGGGTAATTTGGTTTATTTGCTTGATAAATTTATTCGGACTTTTTTTACCCTGGACACAGAACATCAGAGGTGGTGGTTCTGTTACTACACTGAAGCCTGATCAGCGTCCGCAAACTATACACACTGCAATTGCAGGTAGAATTGAAGACTGGTATGTAAAAGAAGGCGACTTTGTAAAAAAAGGAGACACAATTGTATTCATCTCAGAGATTAAGGAGGAATATTTTGATCCAAATCTCGTTAGAAATACCAATCAACAAGTCGAGGCTAAAAAGATGGCCCAGGGGTCATACAATAGTAAAGTGATAGCACTAGAAAGCCAGATGGAATCTTTAGGTACGGAACTTAACCTAAAGCTTGAACAGGGAATGAATAAAATTAAGCAGGCTCAATTCAAGGTGCAAAGCGATAGTATGGACTTGGAAGCGGTTAAAACTCAATTGGCTATTGCCCAAACACAATTTAACCGGGCCGAAACACTTACTAATGATGGGCTTAAAGCTGTTGTTGATGTGGAGGAAAAGAGGCTAAAACTCCGGGAAGCGCAAGCAAAAATTATAACGCAGCAAAATAAGTTGCTGGATTCTAAAAATGAACTCATTAATTCTAAAGTGGAAATAAATCGGATTAAGGCCGAGTATAGTGAGAAAATATCAAAAGCAAACAGTGAAAAATTTACTGCATTAAGTAGTTCGTATGATACAGAAGCGCAAGTAACAAAACTTCAGAATCAGTATGTTAACTACAGTATACGTAATGGGTTTTATTATATCAGGGCACCTCAAAGTGGTATTGTCAATAAGACATTTGTGAGCGGTATTGGAGAAACAATTAAGGAAGGCACCGCAGTGGTGAGTATAATGCCGGCCAAATATGATATTGCTGTTGAAACCTATGTAGATCCTGTAGATCTGCCATTAATTAAAAAAGGATCCAGAACAAGGGTTTGGTTTGACGGTTGGCCCACTATTGTATTTTCAGGTTGGCCTGGAATGTCATACGGCACATTTGGTGGAAGGGTAGTGGCAATTGAGAATTTCATTAGTCCGAATGGAAAGTATAGGATTTTGATATCACCCGATAAGAATGAGGAACCCTGGCCAAAGGAATTAAGTATTGGGGCAGGGACTCAAACCATAGCACTGTTAGAAAATGTACCAATTTGGTATGAGATTTGGCGAAACTTAAATGGTTTCCCACCAAATTATTATACTGGTCAAGCAACAGACAAAGCAAAATCATTAAAAAACGATGAAAAGAAATAAGCAATGAAACTATTTTGTAGGCTTTTTATTGTCCTTTCTTTATTTGAGGTTCAGGCTTTTGCTCAGGAATTTAATCAGGGTGTTTTAAGTTTCAGGGAATATTTGGGTTATGTTAAAAAATATCATCCACTGGTTAGCCGCGCAAACCTCGAAATTGATAAAGCACAGGCAGGTTTAATGCAGGCAAGGGGTGCATTTGACCCGAAAATTGAGTTAGATTTTGATAATAAACAATTTAGAGGTTCTCAGTATTACTCTATTTTAAACAGCAGTTTTAAAATCCCTACCTGGTATGGTATTGAAGTAAAGGCGGCATTTGATGACAGTCAGGGAATATTTGTAAATCCACAAAATCTAGGCCCTAATCAGGGAATTGCTACTGTGGGTTTCAGCGTTCCGGTTGCACAGGGTTTATTTATAAATCAGCGAATCGCCGACTTAAAAAGTGCCAAATTACAAATTCAATTGAGTGAATCACAACGGCGTCTTCTTAGTTTGGAGGTATTGTACAAAGCATCGATTGCTTACTTTGCCTGGTTAAAACACTTTAATGAGGTGGAGATGTATAAAGAATACCTTTTTTACTCTCAGGATCGCTACAAAGGAGTACTCAGACTCATACAACAGGGAGATAAGCCTGCAATTGACAGTATTGAGACAGGTATTGCGGTAAAAACCCGTGAACTTAATTTGGAAAATGCAATTCTAAAATTAAACAAATCGCGCCTTGACCTTGCTAATTATCTATGGATTAATGATGTTCCAATTGAACCAGCAGAAAACCTTAAACCTGAAATAAGCCTCAGTAACAATATTGAAGCTGTTTTAAATACTGGTGATTTATTTGATACCCAAGATATCATTGCCAGCCACCCAAAACTTAGAATGATGGAAACTAAAATTGGTATGCTGGATATTGAAAGAAGACTGAAAGCGAATTATCTGCTTCCGAAAATTGATTTGGGATATTATTATTTATCTGAACCATTAATGTTTAACTCTTTTCGAAATGATGATTATAAAGTAGGACTTAATTTTTCCTTCCCCATATTCTTGCGTGGAGAAAGAGGTTCACTTAACATGACAAAACTTAAGTTAAAGGAAACAAAATTTGAATTGCAGCAGGAAAGGTTAGAAATACAAAATAAGATTGATGCTCAACAAGTTGAGAAATCATCCTTCAGGAAACAGTCTGGTCAGATAAGTAATCTGGTTAATGACTATAAAAAAATGCTGGATGCTGAAGAGCGTTTATTTTCATTTGGTGAAAGCTCAATTTTCATCCTTAATTCGCGGGAGAACAATTTAATTTCGGCAAAAATCCAACAGATTGATTTGGAAAATAGCTTTCTGGTAAGTAATGCGGATTTATTCAGGATTCTAGCTACAGAAAACTAAGGCGGTATGATCTAAAATCAGCCAGGATAAAATTTGAAATTTTAATTTAACCTGAGATCGATTTTTAAATCTTGCTGAGCCTTTTTTAAGATAATCACCTGCAAGGCAATGTAGATATGTATGCAGTGATGAGCGAGTTGGTACTAGCCATGCAAAATAGAAAATGCTCCATTCCTGTCCGACCAGATCATGGTCACCAAATTCTGGATGATCTAAATAAGCTTACTTACCCAAGAGATCCTGCAATTGGGCAGCTTCGTGAACTTGCAGAAATAAGTGGACTTGAATTGGGGATTTTGAGAAGCTTGCAAGCAGAGAAATAATTGCATGGCTAGATTATTACTGGCCTTTGATTTTTATTGCTAATCTTTTATATTTTCAATCAGGCTGGATTCTATAATTACTTTATAATATGCTTCATTTTCAGAAACCTCGTCATCTTTTTGTTGTAATAAATCAAGTAAGATTTCTGTAGCTTTTTGACCTTGTTTATACGGAAATTGTTCCACAGATGCAGCTGGAATATGATTCATATATTGTATAATCGGAAGGTTAGAGTAACTCACAAATTCTATTTCTGCTGCTTTATTTAAGTCTTTTTGGCGAGTATAATTGATAGCATACAATGCCACGTAGTCGTTAAAAGCCACAATTGATGTTACCTTTCTTTTATTATTCAACAGTTCATCGATGGCTTCTTTGGTGCCATTTTCTGTTAAGTCACAATTTATAATTAACGAAGGATCAAATTTGAGTCTGCTTTTAGTTAGGCCCTTGATGTATCCTTCCCTACGCTCATTACTTGAATACATGTTTGTTGGACCATTAATTAATCCTATGGTTCGGTGCCCTTTTTTAATTAAGTAATTTAAGGCCTGAATGGTACCAGTTTCCATATCGCAGGCTACATAATGTATATTTTTTAAAGGTGGAATCCGGTCGAAGAATACTACTGGAATATGATGTTTTTTTAATAAATCAAAATGTTCATAGGAACTTGTATTTTTTGCAATCGAAATTAACAGTCCATCAACACGATGGTTTTTCATTTTTTCGACTAATTGTTTTTCCCTTTCTTCATCATCATGTGATTGAGCAAATAAAACAGTATAATTCTTTTCATTTGCAATATCTTCTATTGCGTTAACCGCAGTTGCGAAAAAATCTTCCGAAAGTTCGGGTAGAATAACGCCTATAGTTTTTGTTTTACCTTTTTGTAAAAAAATAGCTGTTTGATTGGGCTCATAGTTCAATTCTACCGCTAAATTTTTAATTTTTAAGCGGGTGGTAATTCCAATACTTGAATGATCATGGAGTGCCCTAGAAACTGTAGAAGTGGAAATATTAAGTAAACGTGCAATTTCTTTTATGGTTGTTGGTTTTTTATTCATCGCAAATTTATTGTGTAACTAAATTAGGAATATAAAATAGAATATGAAATTAGACGCTTTAAAGCGCTTTTAACAAACGTTTGTGTTCATTTTGGTTTACTAACTTCGTAAAGTTGATGAATTTTAATAGTAGCTTCAATTAAGTAAATTTTAGTTTAATCAAATCAATTAATCCATTTTCAATTAATCAATAGTATGAATAGAAAAGAGTTTATCAAAACCGGAGTAATTGCTGGCGCAGGCTTTACTATACTTCCCTCAGGTACCCTATTTGCAAAATCTGAAGGAAAAGTTAGACTTGGTTACATTGGCGTTGGAGCAAGAGGAATGAGTCATATTTCTGCGGCACTTTTAAGGGAAGATACAGAAATTGTAGCGATTTGCGACATCCAAGAACGTTCTTTAAATATTTGTCGTTCCGCTATCTCAAAAAAAGGCAGAACTCCTGCGAAAGAATATACGGGTGGTCTTGATGCTTATAAAAAGCTACTTGAGCATAAAGATATAGATGCTGTAATCATTGCAACTCCATGGCAATTTCATCATATTCAAGCAGTCGATTCTATGCTTGCTGGAAAACATGTTGGCTGTGAAGTTATAGCTGGTTTGTCTGTTAAGGAGCATTGGGACATTGTAAATACAAGTGAAAAAACTGGCATGAAGTATAGCACATTAGAAAATGTTTGCTATCGCAGAGATGTTTTGGCTGTATTAAATATGGTACGCCAGGGTGTATTTGGGGAAATGCTTCATGCAGAAGGAGGCTATCAACATGATCTTAGAAACGTATTTTTTAATAATGGTAAACAAATATATGGTGGTGGTGTGGAGTTTGGGCCAAATGCATTGAGTGAAGCTCAGTGGCGTACCCAATTTAATATAGATCAGGATGGTGATTTATATCCTACCCATGGTGCTGGACCAGTAATGCAGTATTTCGACATCAATCGAGGCAATCGTTTTACAAATTTGGTTTCTTTTAGTTCAAAAGCAAGAGGTTTGGCAGCTTATGTAGAAAAGGAATCTCCGGGTCACCCGAATGCTCTTATTAATTATAAGAATGGAGATATTACTCAAACAATGATGAATTGTGCAAATGGTGAAACCGTTATGCTTACGCACGATACTCATTTGCCAAGACCATATTCATTAGGCTTTAGGGTACAGGGTACAAAAGGACTTTGGATGGATTTAAATAGATCAATTCATGTGGAAGGAGTTAGCAAGGCTCATGCTTGGGATGAGGCTAAGACCTGGTTTGATAAATACGATCATCCTCTTTGGAAAAAATATGAAAAAAAGGCTTTAGGTGCTGGTCATGGTGGGATGGATTGGTTTGTGTTCAATGGTTTTATTGAGGCTGTTAAACAAAAGAAAACGCCACCAATTGATGTGTATGATTCGGTTACTATGAGTGTTATTTTACCACTCTCAACAAAATCTTTGAAGGAAGGAAATAAACCCCAGGAGTTTCCAGATTTTACAAGAGGTAAATGGAAGTCGCGTAAAAATGTGTTTGCATTAGATGATAGTGGATTCTAAAGCTTTTATTGCTATTTAATGTATTTCGGCCCTTGTGTAAAGCAAGGGCTTTTTTTATAATTGAAAACTTCTACCTAAAATATATAATTAGGTAAGTTTGATTTTACCTGCAATCTAATTGTAATGGTATATTATTTTATTAAGCTAATTTTTACTTTTTGGGTTTTATATTTTTAAAATCCGATATTTTGAAATAAAATTTAGATCAATTAAGGTTCCCAAAGTGCCTTTCATTTTTTGAGACGATTATTTTTCTTCATACAATCATTATTTATTTTTTATGGATAAGATATTTAAATCAAACGTTTGTGTAAT
Source organism: Daejeonella sp. (assembly GCA_044341405.1). GTDB lineage: Bacteria > Bacteroidota > Bacteroidia > Sphingobacteriales > Sphingobacteriaceae > Daejeonella. The sequence continues at coordinate 11,116 of JBIIRT010000080.1, forward strand.
AATTGAGCAGAAAAAAATCTTTTGTTTGGAATCAATTGTGTTAGCTTCATGTTTTAAATGCCCAATAAGATATGGGTTATCGTTTATTAAAACAGACAAATTATGACGAACATGTACACACAAAATGTCTTTAAAAGTACTTTTAAAAGCAAAATTCTTTCTTCGGTGAGAATGCTTAGAGTATTTAAACTGCTTCTGCTGTTAACATTGCTATTTTTCAACGGAGCGGATGTTTTTGCGCAAACCAATCGCCAAGTTTCTGGTACGATTAAGGACGAATCAAAAGAAAGCCTTGTTGGAGTTTCGATTAAAATCAAAAACACCAATATTGGTACATCAACTGATATTGATGGAAAGTTTAAGATTATGGCATCTTCAACTGATGTGCTGCAGATTACTTATATCGGCTATGAGACAATAGAAAGAGTTGTAGGTAATGCAAATCAGATTGATATCACCATGAAATCTAGCTCAACAGGATTGGGTGAAGTAGTTGTGGTAGGTTATTCATCTAAAAAGCTTGAGCAGATTTCAAGTTCTGTTTCTGTGGTAAGTGGTGAAAAATTAAGAGATGTTACTTCGAACGAAGTATCTAGCTTACTACAAGGTAAAGCTGCAGGGGTATTAGTATCAACTGGTTCTGGTTCACCAACTTCTGGTTCAACCATCGTAATTAGAGGTGCTGGTAGTATCAATGCAAGTACTAGTCCGCTAATAGTAGTTGATGGAAATATCGGTGGTACTTACAATCCTACCGATATTGAAACTATTACTATTTTGAAGGATGCTGCTGCAACTGGTTTGTACGGTTCTAGAGCTGCCAATGGTGTAATTATTATTACTACTAAAACCGGAAAAGCTG
>JBIIRT010000008.1:0-41948 GCA_044341405.1 Daejeonella sp.
GCAAACAATGATCCCAATGCAAGCCAGAATGATGTTTTTGATTTCAATATCTTTTCCCCGAAAGAGTAAGCAGCATAAGCTACGATACCTACAGCCACCGGCTGAACAAATTGAAGTACTTGTGTAAACTTCTCCTTCTGTCCTAAAAAAGAATAACTTAACACAGCAAGGCACATCATGATTGTTGATGGTAAAATCCAGATAATAAATGCACTAATCGCAATTGGTAGTCCGCCAACCTTGTAAGCAATTCCAATTAGAGTTTGAGTAGAAGAAGGACCCGGAAGTATTTGAGTAAGTGCGTGAAGTTCTAGCAATTCACTCTCAGAGATATATTGACGTTTGTTAACGAAATTTTTTAGCATCATTCCTACATGTGCCTGAGCCCCACCAAAGGCAGTCAGTGTAAACCATATTACATCAATCAGGAAAATAAGCTGACGTTTTCGAATCATATGAATTAATCGTCTTCGTAATTTAATCCATTTGCTGAATTATATACCGTTTGTAGCTCCGAAAAAGCATGCATATCTCCATTTTTTCTGGCAATATCCATACCTTTTTTATAAACAAGAATCGCTTCTGTTTGTCTATTAATGATTTCGTATAATTTACCCAAATGGTAATAGGTTCCAATATATTCGGGGTGGTTTAAGATTAAATCTTCAAAATAAAACAAGGCCTTTTCATGGTCATTAGCACTAAAATACTCTGTGGCAAGTGCATATTTTAAAAAAGGATCATTAGGTTCATTTTTAAGAAAATCTAAAAGCTTTTGTAAACGTATATGTTGCATTTTAATTTGGCTTTTTTAAGTAGATTTGTAAAAACAGAAATCTATATGAAAATACTAGTTTGTGTAAGTAATGTTCCGGATACCACCACAAAAATAACTTTTAACGGTGATAATACCCAATTCAACACAGCTGGAGTTCAATATATTTTGAATCCTTACGATGAAATTGCCCTTGCACGTGCAATTGAGCTAACTGAAGGAGGCAAGGGCACTGTGACCATTATACATGTTGGAGAAATAAGTTCTGAACCGACCATAAGAAAAGCTCTTGCCATTGGTGCAGATGATGCTGTAAGGATAAATGCATCAGCACGCGATGCCTATTTTGTAGCAGTACAGATTGCTGATTATGCAAGAAGTAACGATTTCGAAATGATACTAACAGGACGGGAATCAATTGATTATAATGGTTCACAAATTGCTTCGATGATTGCCGAATTATTAGATATCCCATCTATTTCAATTATTAAAAAATTAGAAATTGAAGGCAATAGGGCAAATCTAGTCCGTGAAATAGAAGGTGGTAAAGAAATGCTAAATGTATCATTCCCTTTTGTAGCAAGTTGTGCTGAGGGTGTGGCTGAACCAAAGATTCCTAATATGCGTGGAATTATGTCTGCAAGAACAAAGCCTCTAAAAGTAGTTGAAGCTTCTTCTGTTGAAGTGCTGGTTGATTTCAAAACGTATGCTATACCTGCACCCCGTGGTTCAGTTACAATGCTTGCAGCAGATGAAACCGAAAAGCTGATTGATTTATTACATTCTAAATCAAAAGTTATTTAGGGTTAGAATTATTTAAAACCAACTAAGGCTAAAAGAAAAATATTATGTCAGTTTTAGTATATGTAGAGAATGCAGAAGGGAAATTTAAGAAATCAATCTTTGAGGTGGTTTCCTATGCGGCTGCCATTGCAGAACAGTTAAAAACAGAATTGATCGCAATTTCTATTGGGAATGTTAACATAGAGGAATTACAAAACCTAGGCAAATTTGGTGCTTCTAAAGTGCTGAATGTTTCAAATGATCAATTAAAGTCATTTGTTAATCAGGCATATGCTTCTATCATTACTGAAGCAGCAGAGAAAGAAGGCTCAAAAGTCATTGTTTTATCAAATTCATTCAGTGCCAAGGGCCTTGCTCCTCGCGTAGCTGTAAAGCTTAAGGCTGGGCTTGCTGATTCAGCTATTGACTTACCTGAGATCGAAAATGATAAGTTTTTGATTAAAAAAACAGCATTTTCAGGAAAGGCCTTTGCAACAGTTGAACTTATTTCAGCAATTAAGGTTATCACATTAAATCCAAATTCATACCAGTTAAAAGAAACAGCAGCTGCAGGTAAAGTAGAAGATTTTACTCCTAAATTTAAGGAATCTGATTTTCGTACCATGATCACTGAAATCGTAAGGGCCAGCGATAAAATTGCATTGCCCGATGCTGAACTTGTAGTATCAGCAGGCAGGGGCATGAAAGGCCCTGAAAATTGGGCGATGATAGAAGAATTAGCATCTCTGTTAGGGGCAGCTACAGCATGTTCTAAACCAGTTTCTGATGCAGGATGGAGACCACATGAAGAACATGTCGGACAAACAGGTATCGCTGTGAGCCCTAACTTATATATTGCCATTGGTATTTCAGGGGCAATACAACATCTTGCAGGCGTTAGTTCATCAAAAACTATCGTTGTAATCAATAAAGATCCGGAGGCTCCCTTTTTTAAAGTCGCTGATTATGGAATCGTTGGTGATGCCTTTGAGGTGGTACCCAAATTAATAGAATCGGTAAAGGCTTATAAAGCAATTTCCTAATGATCGGGGCAATTTGAGTTCTTTTAATTTTTAGCTAATTAATGAAGAAACTAAAATTAGATATTGTAGGCCTTTCTTACAGCCAAACTCAGTCTGGGGCTTATGCACTTGTTCTGGGCGAGGTCAATGGCCGTAGAAGACTGCCAATTATTATCGGAGCTTTTGAAGCACAGGCCATCGCAATTGAAATTGAGAAAATGACTCCAAGTCGTCCCCTAACTCATGATTTGTTTAAATCATTGGCTAGCTCATACAGTATAAACATACAGGAAGTGATAATTTATAATTTGGTTGACGGGATATTTTTTGCCAAACTAATCTGTTCAGATGGTAAAAAATCTTCTGAAATTGATGCAAGAACATCTGATGCAATTGCCTTGGCTGTACGATTTGATTGTCCTATTTATACCTATGAATTTATCTTAGCCACCGCAGGAATCGTCATAGAAGGCAATGAATTTGTATTTTTAGAGAATATAGAAGACCCATCTGAAGAAAAAGCTGTTGGTACAAGTATAAATTTCAGCTCACTATCTGAAGATGAATTGAAGACAAAGCTAATAGATGCCTTAGCTGATGAAGCTTATGAGAAAGCTGCAAAAATACGTGATGAACTTTCGAGAAGAAAATCTTCATAATTTTCTTTAAAAAGTAGTTTTTCTAATTCTTATTTCTAAATTTCACGTTTTAATCAGAATTCAAAATTCTTATGGATAGATTCACCGGTCTGATTGGCGTTGTATTGATTTTTGCAATTGCCTTTCTGATGTCAAATAATAGAAAAGCAATAAATTACAGGCTGGTACTTTCTGGTTTGGCTATACAAATTTCACTTGCTGTATTTATACTTAAAATCCCTGTTGGCAGAAGCATTTTTGCCTGGCTTGGAGATGCAGTAACAAAAATTCTGAATTTTTCTCAGGCTGGGGCAGCATTTGTTTTTGGCCCATTAGTCAATACAGCTAATATGAGTAAGGCATTTGGAAACGGCAATGAATTCATTTTTTTCTTTAATATTATTCCTACAATCATTTTTGTAGCTGTGTTAGTCAGCGTTGCCTATTATCTGGGGATCATGCAGCGGATTGTTAAGTTTATCGCATTCATCGTATATAAATTAATGGGGGTTTCAGGATCCGAAGCACTATCAAATGTGGCCAGTGCATTTGTTGGACAAGTTGAAGCCCAGATTATGATCAAACCTTATTTGAAAGGGATGACCATGTCTGAATTATTAGCATCAATGACTGGTAGCATGGCATGTATTGCTGGTGGCGTGATGGCTGTGTATATTGCTTTGGGTGTTCCTGCAGAGTATTTAATAGCTGCAAGCTTAATGGCTGCGCCAGCGGCATTGGTTATTTCCAAGATTGTATGGCCAGAAACAGAGATCTCTGAGACTAAAGGAAGGGTATCATTAGAAATTAAAAAGACGAATGCAAACCTGGTTGATGCCATATCACATGGAGCGAGTGATGGATTAAAAGTAGGATTAAATGTTGTGGCCATGCTAATTGGTTTTATTGCAATCATTGCATTGGTTGATTTTGTGCTTGGGAAAATTGGATATGGCCTTCATAGTCTAGGATTGACCCTATCTTTTATTGGAATTAACCTACAAACACTTAGTTTAAATCAAATTCTTGGTTCACTTTTCTCAATTTTTGCTTATGCAATGGGGGTACCAGGCAAAGATGTGCAGATAGCAGGATCATTAATGGGCACCAAAATGGTTATAAACGAATTCGTAGCTTATCTTGATCTTGCAAAAATCAAAGCAACTCTTGATCCTAAAACTATCCTAATTACAAGTTTTGCATTATGTGGATTTGCGAATTTCAGCTCTATCGCAATTCAAGTTGGAGGAATCGGTGAGTTGTCGCCAGAAAGAAGAACTGACCTTGCCAAACTTGGGATGAGAGCACTTATATGTGGCACACTTGCCTCCTACCTATCTGCAACCATCGCAGGAATTTTAATGTAGGATGAAATTAGTCTAAGTACTTTATAAACCAAACAAGGATTCATGTCTAATCACATAAATTGAGTTCTATTAACGCGAGATCGATATATAAATGCCTAAAGATTAATATCTAACCACATTGATTGACTTGCACTAAGTTTAAAGGAAACATAGATTGTAGATCACATAGCTTAAAGCAAAGCTTGAATGCTACCTGTGTCTAAAATGAAGGTTGATGTCTATAAAATGTTATGTTTCCCTACCGGCAGGCAGGCAGGTATATGGGTTAGGATCTCGGGTTCACGTAACATAAATCTGATTTCGACGATAAAAGGAACAGCAAAAAGTACGGTTATAATTAGTCAGATAAATTTTTGAAAATCATTACCTGTGTGTCATAGGCTATTTCAGCCCTTTCCTTCGGAGTATTTCCGGCAAGAAATTGCGTTCTATTTCAAATTACGAATAGCCGGAAGATACTTCCTACGGCAAGGTTTATTTAACCTAGAGCTGTTTTTCATAGGTACCGATAGCCTGGCAATAGGATCATTTGCCGTTTGATATAAACCTTTTTGGCAACTTTAGCTCATATCTTTGTTTTATAAAATCATTACAAAACAATCAAACCTAAATAGTCATTCAAAATTTTGTACTCGAATTCAAGTTAACTCAATAGTTTCAAAGCTTTTTAAATAACGTGAATCGGATATAAATCTATTTAACCACACAGATATACTTTTAATATTTTTTGAAGGAAATTTAGATTGTAGATCACATAGCTTAAAGCAAAGCTTAAGGGCAACCTGTGTCTAAAATGAAGGTTGATGGCTATAAAATACTATGTTTCCCTGCATGTCGGCAGAAAAGTATATGGGTTTAATAGGATCTCGGGGTCACGTAAAATAAATCTGAACTTCCGTTTGTCAAAAAAAAACTCCTCTGGATGTAGTCCAAGGAGTTCTTATATAATTTTTGCAGCGAATTAACGATTCTTTATATCTACATAAGATCGAACAGTATCGCCTGTATATATTTGTCTTGGTCTGCCAATCGGCTCTTTGTTCTCACGCATTTCCTTCCATTGAGCAATCCAACCCGGCAAACGTCCTAAAGCAAACAGAACAGTGAACATATCCGTTGGAAATCCTAAAGCACGGTAAATAATACCTGAATAGAAATCTACATTTGGATAAAGCTTACGATCTACAAAATATGGATCATTCAATGCTGCATTTTCGAGCTTTTTAGCTATATCAAGTACAGGATCATCAATACCTAATTTATCCAAAATTTCATCACATGCTCTTTTAATAATCTTTGCACGTGGATCAAAGTTTTTGTAAACGCGATGACCAAATCCCATCAATCGGAAGCCATCATTTTTATCTTTTGCTTTATTAATCCACTTATCGGTGTCGCCACCATCATTTTTTATCTGTTCAAGCATCTCAATTACAGCCTGATTAGCTCCACCGTGAAGTGGACCCCAAAGCGCTGAAATACCTGCAGAAATTGATGCATATAAGTTACAATCGGATGATCCGACCATACGAACAGTTGAAGTTGAGCAATTTTGTTCATGATCAGCATGAAGGATAAACAATACATTCATTGCTTTCACAACCACAGGATCCATCACGATTAGTTCTGTACGCTGACCAAAAGTCATATTCAAAAAATTACTTACATAATCAAGGTTGTTTTGCGGATATATGATAGGATGTCCGAGCGATTTTTTGTAAATCCAAGAAACAACTGTGGTCATTTTTGCAATTAACTTGATGATTGTCAGGTTTTGTTCCTCAGGAGTTTGCTTGGCATTTAATGATTCTGGATAAAATGATGACAGCGAACATATTAATGAAGAAAGTTGACCCATAGGATGAGATTTTGATGGAAAGCCATCAAAAAATTTCTTCATGTCTTCATGAATCAATGTATGTCTTGAAATACTTGATTGAAAACCGTCAAGTTGGGCTTGATGAGGCAATTCACCATAAATCAAAAGATAAGCAACTTCAATAAAAGTAGATTTCTCTGCTAATTCTTCAATTCCATATCCTCTGTATTTTAATATACCTTCTTCCCCATCCAAAAATGTAATGGCACTTTTAGTGGCACCAGTATTTTTGTAACCGGAATCAATCGTTATATACCCACTTGAATCCCGAAGCTTTGAAATATCTATAGCCTTTTCACCTTCAGTACCAGTAATGATTGGCAGTTCGTAAGTTTGTTCTCCTATTTTTAAGGAAGCTGATTCTGACATAAAATTATAATAGTTGATTCACAAAACTAATAATTATGTGCGCTTTTGAACTATTTTTGACACAAGGTTTTGCAATATTTTTGTTAAAAAATCAAAAAATAATTTAATTGACTAAGATTAAGTGGAATATTTCAGAATATGGATCTGGAATTATTGAAATAAAGTAATTTAACCTTCTTCTAATAAGGATTAATTTTTTGCAATTGTCTCCTTGACTTCACCACAATGCAGCATATCATCACCGTAATAAGGATTCATAATTTCCTCTTGAGAAGAAAGCCAGTAACCACCTTTTCCTTCATTAGCCATCGGACAATATTGGACATAAATACTTCCAGAAGCAAGCTCGGATTTTTTAATCAACTTGATCATATCATCACTTAATTCCGTAAAATTGATACGTTGTTCTGATAAGTCGTTAGAATTAGCGATTTTTTCAGCCAAAACTGCAGTACTTTCAAAGCCACTTAGCTTGCGTAATGAAATAGCCAAATCAGAAGCTGCAGTTTTACCTTTTGCAGGATCAGAAGTAACCATTAGATCTTTTAATTGTATATAATGATTGTAAACATCCGCATTAAGGCTATCCTTTATCTCAACAGGAATTAATACTGAAGGTGGAGCAATTGTGGAGTCTGCTTTGGTAGTATCTGTAGATTCTGTAGCCTGATTACAGGCAAAGAAAGATCCAACAACAACTAAAACTGAAATAAATAATCTGATTCTGTTCATAATAATTGATTTTAAGCTACAAAGATATCAATTGTGGATTGTTTTGAGATAAAGCTCTTCCACCTTTTTACGGGCCCAATCTGTTTTTCTAAGAAATTTCAAACTTGATGAAATATCTGGGTTGTCATTGAAGCAATTGATCCTGATTAATCTGCCAAGCTTATCCCATCCATAATGGTTTACAAGATGAATCATTATCACCTCAAGTGTTTTTCCATGAAGGGGATTATTCTTTTGATCATTAATCATTGAGCAATGGTTATTTTAAATACAAATGTATGGCCCTCTGCGTATTTTTCAATGAAATAAAATACATCTGGTTGAAGGATGTTTATTTTCATAGATTTACTGTGTTAGTCTGCTTTTCATTCTAAAAAATCCGTAAATATGAATTATAAATTAGGTGAGTTCGTTCGATTTGTTAATGAACGCAGAGAAGGATATATCACACGGATAATTGATGAAAGTACCATTGCGGTAACAGATGATGATGGATTTGAAATTCCCGTTTTAGCCAGCCAGGTTACGCGGGTACATGGCAAGAGTGATGTTGCTGATAACCAATCATCAGAGAAAATTTTAAACACAATTGCCTCAGAATTTATTCTAAATGGTATATATCTTGCTCTTTGTCCGGATAAAAAAAGCTCATCAGTACTACATTTTCATTTAGTAAATTCAAGTTCATGGCAAATATTGTTCATATTTTATTCGAGAAATAAGAACAAGGTAAAAGGTGAATATTCTGGAATTCTCAAAGCTCAGTCTTCAGAAAAAATTTATTCATGCTCATTAAATGAACTTGATCTATGGCCTGAATTTAAAATCAAGGCACTTTTATTTAGTCCTGGAAATGAGGAAATGCAAGGTCCAATTGAGTTTGCAGAAAAATTCAAAGCCAAAGATTTCTCTGGTACGAAAAAGCAACATGAATTACTTGAGCAAGCCGGATGGTTAATCCAGCTTGACAGTGCGCAACCCTTAATTGATCCAGAAAAACTAAAAGAGAGTTTTTTTAGACCTCCTACTGAAAAGATTCAAATAGAGAACCCGGGCAAAGAAGTTGACCTACATATTGAAAAGTTGAGAAATGATCATCAGTTTCTTAACAGTTCAGAAATTCTGGATATTCAGATGAGCCATTTCAAAAAAGCTTTGGATGCTGCAATCGTACATAATGCTTCTTCCATCATTTTTATTCATGGCTCTGGAAACGGCACTTTAAGAAATGAAATTTATAAAATCATAAGCAAACATGCTCAGGTTAAAACGTTTATGGATGCGCATAAAGAACGGTTTGGTTATGGAGCGACTGAAGTATATTTAAAATAGAGTCAAGAGCCAAAAACCAAGACTAAATTCTGATTCATTGAAACCCTAAATTCTCGAACAAAGAATTAATCCAATGAAATACTATTTGACATTTTTTGCAAATCAACATACACTCAAATACCACTGATTGTATACACATTAATCGGCATAAGACTAGTACAGAATCCCTCATTTCAGTTGTTCATTACAATCAGAAACAACAAAAATTATTAGCTTTGCGTTTTCATTAAAAAGCTCTTGTGTGATTAACTCACATTACCATGATATTATGCTCAACCAGGAAATAGAAAAGCGAAAAACCTTTGCCATTATTAGTCACCCCGATGCTGGAAAAACAACCCTCACAGAAAAGTTTCTTCTTTTTGGCGGGGCTATCAATACTGCAGGAACGGTAAAACGAAATAAAGCAAATCAAAGCAGCACATCAGATTTCATGGAAATTGAAAAGCAACGTGGAATTTCCGTTGCAACATCAGTGATGGGTTTTGAATATAATGGGAAACGGATCAACATCCTCGATACGCCTGGGCATAAAGACTTTGCGGAAGACACTTACCGTACCCTATCTGCTGTAGATAGTGTCATTCTGGTAGTAGATAGCGTAAAAGGTGTTGAAGAGCAAACACAAAAACTAATGGATGTTTGCCGGATGCGCAATACTCCAGTTATCATATTCGTTAATAAACTCGACCGCGAAGGCAAGGATACCTTTGAACTACTTGATGAATTAGAGAACAATTTGAACATCAGTGTTTGTCCGCTGTCATGGCCAATCGGACAAGGTTATAATTTCAAAGGCGTTTACAATATTTTTGACAAACAGCTCAATCTTTTCAAACCAGATAAATCTAAAGTAAGTGAACCGGTAATACAGGTTAGTGATCTTAACGATCCTTTGCTAAACGAATTTTTACAAGCCAAAGAATTAAAAACACTTCAAGATGACCTTGAACTTGTAGATGGAGTGTATGGAAATCTAGATAATGACCTTTATTTAGAGGGACTCCTTGCCCCTGTTTTCTTCGGAAGTGCGATTAATAATTTTGGAATTCGCGAACTCCTAGACACATTTGTTAACATAGCACCCAGTCCAAAAAGTCGTGAAGCAAATGAACGCATGGTTTTGGCAAATGAAAAGAATTTTACAGGTTTTGTGTTTAAGATACATGCCAATCTAGATCCCAATCATCGTGATAGAATTGCCTTTTTAAGGATCTGCTCTGGTAAATTTGAGCGAAATAAATTTTTTTATCATACCCGTCTAAATAAAAAATTGAAATTCTCAAACCCTGTTGATTTCATGGCAAATGAAAAAAGTCTGGTTGAAGAAGCCTGGCCGGGTGATGTAGTAGGGCTTTACGACAGCGGCAATTTTAAGATCGGTGACACATTAACTGAAGGTGAACAACTGCAGTTCAAAGGAATTCCAAGTTTCTCTCCTGAAATATTCAAGGAAGTAGAAAATCGTGACCCATTAAAATCCAAACAACTTGAAAAAGGCCTACAGCAATTAACAGAAGAAGGTGTTGCTCAATTGTTTGTTCAACAACCCGGCAACCGTAAGATCATTGGCACGGTTGGGGAACTACAATATGAAGTTATAGTATTTCGGCTTCAGCACGAATATGGTGCGAAATGTGCTTTCAGGCCATTAACTTTTAGAAAATCAAGCTGGATGACTTCAAAAGACAAGAAAAATATTAATGAAATAACTCAGCGAAGGCATCATCATATAGCTACAGACAAGGATGGGAATTCTGTATTTCTTGCAGATAACGATTGGACTTTAAATCTTGCAAAGCGGGATTTTCCTGAAGTTGAATTTCATAATACATCCGAGTTCAATAAATCTAAGAGCTAATAGGAAATTGATTCCCCTCTGGTTGGTGTTCTCTCCGTACCAGGCACGATCACATCATTGGACGGATAACACCAACGAGAGAAAGATACCTCCTTCGGCAAGGTTTATTATACCCGGAGCTGTTTTTCATCGGGACGAGCTTCCTGTAGTAGAAGCATAGGTCATGTTAAACAAACCCGTATTCTATCTTTTTTGCAATAAGAATCTCATGATAAAATGAAATTTCCAGCAAAAAAATAGGGCAGAACACGGGGGAAGAGACACAGACTCTGCTTTCTAAATGGTGAGAAAAAATCAGTCTAAACTTAGCCAATTAAGATGTTTTATCGAACTCACGTTAATTAATTAAAAATTGTCCACTATTAGCATTTAGTATTTGTATTCTGCCTTTGAGAACATAATTAAGGAGTACAATCAGGTAAGATCATATAAAATAATGTCAAATTGACATAAATAACTTTTGGAATAAGTATTGATGAAGGATTGATACAAATCAAAATAATAAGAATATGCAAGAAAAAGGAACCATTTCGATTCACACTGAGAACATTTTCCCAATCATTAAGAAATTTTTATATTCTGATAACGAAATCTTTCTGAGAGAGCTGGTTGCAAATGCGGTAGATGCTACTCAAAAAATTAAACGTCTTTCCTCTTTAGGTGAATATAAAGGAGATTTAGGTGAATTAAAAGTATCGGTATCGGTCGACGAAAAGAAAAAAACAATCACTATTTCCGACAATGGTCTGGGAATGACGGGTGAAGAGATTAAAAAATACATTAATCAGATCGCATTTTCGGGGGCAACAGAATTTGTAGAAAAATTCAAAGATGCTAAAGATGCTAATGAGATCATTGGTAAATTCGGACTTGGCTTTTACTCGGCATTCATGGTTGCCGACCAGGTTGAAATCCAAACTCTTTCTTACCAGGATGGTGCCGAACCTGCGCGCTGGATCTGCGATGGCAGCACAGAATTTGAAATCAGCGCCGGCACACGTGCTAGCAGAGGAACAGATATCATACTCCATGTCAATAAAGAATCTAAAGAGTTTTTAGCCAAAGTCAAAATCAAGGACATTCTTGATAAATACTGTAAATTTCTTCCAATTCCGGTACAGTTTGGAACCAAATCAGAGCAGGAACCTGATGGTGAAGATGCTGAAGGAAAACCAAAATTCAAATCTATTGAGGTTGATAATATCATTAATAATACAAGTCCGATCTGGACAAAATCGCCTTCTGATTTAAAGGATGAAGATTACTTGGCTTTTTACAAGGAACTTTATCCCTTCTCTGAAGATCCGCTTTTCTGGATTCATCTGAATGTAGATTATCCATTTAATTTGACAGGAGTTCTGTATTTCCCGAAAGTGAAGAATGAGTTTGAAATACAGCGAAATAAGATCAAACTATTCTCGCGTCAAGTATTTATTACGGATGAAGTAAAAGATGTAGTTCCTGAATTTTTAATGCTCCTTCATGGAGTGATCGATTCACCTGATATACCCTTGAACGTTTCAAGGAGTTTCCTTCAGGCAGACAGTGCTGTCAAAAAGATCAATAGTTACATTACGAAAAAAGTAGCTGATAAACTGGCTTCGCTATTCAAGAACGACCGAAAAGCTTTTGAAGAAAAATGGGCAGATATCGGGTTATTTGTGAAATACGGAATGATCAGCGAAGAGAAGTTCTATGATAAGGGAAAAGATTTCGTGTTGCTTAACAATACCCAAAATGAATATTTTACCCTGGAGGAGTACAAAGAAAAAGTAAAACCAGCTCAAACTGACAAGAATGATATGTTGGTTTACTTGTATGCAACCGATAGCGACAAGCAAGATACCTTCATACAGTCTGCAAACAAAAAGGGCTATGATGTTCTAAACCTGAACTCTCCTATTGATCCCCACTTCATCAGTCAGCTGGAGCAAAAACTTGAAAAAACATCCCTAAAACGTGTTGATGCAGATGTTGCGGATAAAATTATCAGTAAAGAAGACCAAACTGTTCATGTATTGAATGATGATGAGAAAGCAAAAGTCAAAGCAATTTTTGAAAAGGCTATCGTTAAACCAAACATGCGGATTGAAATTGAAAGTCTGAATCCCGAAGAACTTCCTGTGATTGTGACCATGGATGAATTTATGCGACGCATGAAAGACATGTCTAAAATGGGTGGCGGAATGGGCTTTTATGGAAACCTTCCAGATAATTATAATGTCGCGATAAACGGAAACCATAAACTTATTGGTAAAATTCTTATAACTCAGGATGAAGCAGAACAAACACAACTAGCTAAGCAAGCATTTGACCTGGCGTTGTTATCGCAGGGTATGTTAACTGGCGCTGAACTGACTGAATTTGTAAACCGAAGTGTTAGTTTGATCTAATCATTTCAATCAAATTTAATATGTCTAAAAGCATCCTTTCTAATTCGGAAAGGATGCTTTTTTTATTCGATTGAAATCCAAAATTGAAGATATTATCGTTGTAAATACTAATTTAGTGGGATGGATCCGTTAACTACTCTCCTTGTTTATTATGAGTTATTTGAAGAAAAGCGAATAAAAGATCGCTTTTTCAAACATACTGATCTATTGAAAATTCTAAACGGAATTAAGAAAAATTCCGATTTCAATATCAAAGAGGCTGGTTTTTCAACAAACGGACGCTCCATCAACCTGATTACCTGGGGTAAAGGACCAAAACGGGTATTTCTATGGAGTCAGATGCATGGTGATGAAGCAACCGCTACAATGTCTATAGCTGATATTTTGAATTTTTTATCAAAGCCAGACCAGTATAAACATATTCATGATTTAGACCAGTATAAACATATTCATCATTTACTATCTGAACAATGCACCCTTTATATTTTACCCATGGTGAATCCAGATGGAGCCGAGGTATTTCAACGCCGGAATGCTATGGATATCGACATAAACCGTGATTTTCACCGGCAAGAGAGTCCGGAAGGTAGAATTTTGCGCCGTTTACGTGATGAAATTAATCCACACTTTGGTTTTAATCTCCATGATCAGAGCACTTTATGGTCGGCAGGAAATACCGGAAATCCAGCTACCATCTCATTGCTTGCTCCGGCATATGATGAAAACCTGAGTATCAATTCTACCAGAGAACAGGCAATGAAGGTGATTGCCATCATGAATTCTGCGATTCAAGAAACTATATCGGGTCAGGTAGGTCGTTTTAATGATGAATTTGAACCCAGAGCATTTGGCGATAATTTTCAGGATTCTGGTACCAGCACAATATTAATCGAAGCCGGTGGCTATTACAATGATCCCGAGAAACAATACATCCGAAAAATATTCTTTCAGTCCATTCTTTCAGGACTAATTAGTATTGCTGATGAATCCTACCTAAAGGCTAAAACCAAAGATTATTTTTCTATTCCCGATAATAAAAAACTGCATTTTCACTTATTACTCAGGAATTGTAAATTGGAAAGAAATGGTGTTCCATATATGATTGATATTGGTCTTTGTGCAGAAGAGAAAGTCACCAGGAATGCCAGGTCAGTAAAATATACTTACATGGTAGCTGAATTGGGCGACCTTTCCAATTATTATGGTTATGATGAAATGAACTGCGAATATTTTACATTAACCGAAAAAAGAAAGTTAAGTATTAATGAACCTGCAGATTTTACTGTTCATCATGATAATAATATTTTAATAAAACTTAAAAATGGAGTTTTAACTAATTATAATTTAGAATAAATTCATTATTCATGTTAACTGTTGTCTGCTACCTGTTGTCAGGCAACACCATCAGTTAACTGATAAAAATAATCTATGGCATTAAACTACATCTGGATCGGCTTTTTTGTAATTGCATTTCTCGTTGCATTGGTCAAACTGATATTCTTTGGAGATACCGGAATTTTCAATAATGTTGTAAACGGAATGTTTGACAGCGCTAAAACAGGTGCTGAAATATCTATAGGATTGATTGGGGTTATGACTTTCTGGCTAGGTATCATGAAAATTGGGGAACGTGCAGGCATGATCACGCTATTTGCAAAAGGCGTAAGTCCTTTTTTCAGCAGATTATTTCCAGGAGTACCTAAAAGTCATCCTGCTAATGGATCAATCATCATGAACTTTTCTGCCAATATGCTCGGTTTGGATAATGCGGCAACCCCTGTTGGATTAAAGGCGATGCAGGAATTGCAGGAATTAAATCCAGAAAAGGATACTGCAAGCAATGCACAGATTATGTTTCTGGTGCTGAATACAGCTGGTATTACACTGATTCCCACGGGGGTAATCGCATTAAGAATGGCAAATGGCGCAGCAAATCCTGCAGATGTGTTTATTCCTTGTCTGATAGGAACTTTTATTTCTTTTTTAGCCGGAATGATCGCAGTTTCTTTCTACCAAAAGATCAATCTGTTACAGCTTCCTATTTTAATATTTTTCGGAGGGTTCATTGCCCTGATGGCAGGATTATATTTATGGCTGGGGAGTCTCCCACCCGACCAGATCCAGGTATATGCCGGTTTACTCGGTGGAATCATTATTTTTTCAATTATCACACTCTTTATTGTTTATGGTGCCACCAAAAAAGTAAATGTTTATGAAGCATTTATTGATGGGGCTAAAGAAGGATTTAGTACCTCCATCATGATTATTCCCTTTCTGATCGCAATTCTGGTAGCTATTAGTGCTTTTCGTACAACCGGATGTATGGATTATGTGGTCAATGCAATCGGAACAGTGGTAGCTGCAATGGGACTGGATACTTCTTTCGTACCAGCCTTACCCGTAGGTTTGATGAAAACACTGAGCGGTGGAGGTGCAAGAGGACTAATGGTTGATGTGATGACCACTTATGGTGCTGATTCCTTTCAGGGCAGATTGGCAAGTGTGATACAGGGTAGCTCAGAAACTACATTTTATGTACTTGCGGTCTATTTCGGGTCGGTTGGAATTAAGAAACCACGTTATGCACTGGTCTGCGGACTTATTGCAGATCTGGTTGGGCTAATTGCTGCCATTTTCCTTACCTATCTGTTTTTTGGGCATACGGTTTAATAAGATTTTGTTAAAAAATTAAGTTAATATCTAAATGTTTAGAGATATAAAGAATATAAAACAACAATTATCCAGATATGGATCTGATTTTTAAAGGTTATATTTTAGAAATCAATACCAGTGTTTTATAGGTTGATTCAGCCCTTTCCTCCGGTTAGTTCCGGCCAGAAAACGTTGTCATTCCAGCGACAGCTGGAACCTCCTCCAGCAAGGTTTAATTAACCAGGAGCTGTTTTTCATCGAGACCGGCAGTCCGGCAAAAGGACCATTTACTATTTGAAATAAACCTGGGTGGCAGCTACAGCTTTTTTGCGATGCTGAATTTCATGTTAGTAATTAAATTTTAGCAAAAAACTATGGCAGAACACAGGATTGTAGCGACCGAAGATCAACAGACCTTGCTTTCTAAAAAATTGAAAATTATCAATTATATTTTAATAGAGGAATTTTATGACGAATTCAGGTTAGTTAGGTCCTTTATAAATTTTAACTTATTCCTACTCCAGGCGAATCATATTTGAATATCCCCGCGCAATTAATCTGTTTTTTAATGGAAGCCAAAGTTCACATTGAAGGTTGATTATCTGCTTACCCCGCTTAATAACAGAGCTTCTTGCTTCAATAATATCTCCCTCAAGAGCCGGGGCAAAATAGTCTATATAATTATTGATCGTAGTGTAATGATGGCTTAAGTTCATTGTAAAGACGGTAGCACCAATAACATCATCAATTATACCGGCACTAACCCCTCCATGAAGCACCTGCATCGGATTGGTCATATCCTTTCTGATTCGGTATTCAAAGATTAGGGCTCCTGCTTCAGCCCCTTTTACAACTGGCTTAAGCCAATGAGTAAAAGGTGAAGGACTATTGCTGAACTCCTTTCCAATTTCCTGCTGAATTGCAGTCAAATGTTGATTAATCTCCACCATATCTATATAATTATCGGAATAAATAAATGTACAATATCAAGGTTATTCTTTCTTATTTAAAAAGAATCAAAGCAATAATTAAGGTTACAATCACATTGAAGCCCTGAGCAATCAAAAAAGCGTAAAAAGGTTTCTTACTTTGTTTATTAAAAAGATCGGCAAAATTAGTTTCAAGTCCGATACTGGTGAAAGCCAACGCAAACCATAATCCCTGAAGGTTCTTAAGGCTCCCTTTTACAGATGCACTAAGCTCAGGACTCAATACAAAAGAGAATAATAATGAAGCAGCCAAAAAGCCCAAAACGAATTTTGGAAATCGCTGCCATATTATCTTGATACCAGGCTTCCCATCCGGCTCGTTAGATTTTGGATGCTTGGTATAAGTCCAGTAAACGGAGATTGCAAAGGCAGCCAGGCCAAGCAATACATTTTGTGAGAACTTTACAATGGTACTGATCTTTAATGCGGTTTCTCCAACTAATGACCCAGAAGCTACAACAGCACCCGTGGTATCGATACTACCACCAAGCCATGCTCCGGTTACCTCCTGCGATAAATCAAAGTACTTTGCAATCATAGGCATGAAGATCATCATCGGAATAGCGGTAATCAATACCATTGAAATAACATAGGAAAGTTTTTTTGAATCCCCCTTTATAGCTCCTGATGTGGCAATAGCAGCAGAAACTCCGCAAATAGAGACAGCGCTCGAAATCATCATAGTAAGTTCATCGTCTATTCTCAACTTTCTGCACAACCAGAAAGCAAAATACCATACTGATAAAACAACCGCTAAGGCCTGTATGAGTCCGAGGGAACCTGCTTTTAGCACATCAGAAAAAATCACACTTGTTCCAAGCAGTACTAATCCGATCTTGACAAATAACTCCGTTGAGAGTGAAGCACGAAGCCATTCTGGTAGTTTAAAAAAGTTGCTGATAACAAGACCAAGACCTAAACTGAAGATAACTGCTTCGAGATTAATGGCTTTAAGTTGACTATTCCCTGCGAGAATTAAAGCAATAATAGTAATCAAATAAACCAATGGAAAACCAAACAAGAAATGTCTAATTGGTTTTGCAGTTAAAAACGCACCTAATGCAGCTATTATCGAAACGTATATCAACTGGATAGAAATAAGGCTGAGATTACCGACAGAAAGCACCTTGCCGAAAAGCTCAGACGAATTGCTCCAACCGAAAGTAGGGACCTCTAAAATTAGTCCTGAAATCGAAAGAATAATAATCAGAGTACCAAGCAATACCACTGACCAGTCTTCATGCATTAAGATTTTTTTTTGTTCTGGCATATTATTTATAATCTAATTTTGATGTTGATAATATCTTTAAGAGCTTGCAAAGTGCCATTATATCTCCAAATACCCTACACTCCGCCATCTGTAGGAGTTAATAAATGGCAAATATAAATCCCTTTTGCGGTAGAGTTTTGAAAAATGCACAGCCTGCGGCTAATGAATAAATTGCTGAACAAATATGATGGAAAAATCCTAATAAAATGAGTTCTGCTAAACACAATCCGCCATCAATTGAATCTTTTGCCTCTATTTAAATCGGACTGTTGTAATTAATTGCAGCCGATAAACAATTTGGATCAGAAATTATTATCAATGCGTCATAGTTGTTATTGGCTTTTGCATGTTTCATTTTTTGAAGATCATTATTATCAATAACAAAATCTAATTAAACCCTAATATGTAGGATTAAAAACCTTTGGCATTCTAATTTCATTGTGTAAAACGACATAATAATTTTAGCTGATGCAGGAAGCAGGAACATAATCAAATAATCTATTTGGATTAATTGATTAAACTTGAAAAGAATATTTAAATTCGATTTCAAAATAAAATTAATGAATCCAAAAATTGATTTAATCAGAAAAATAAGATCTAAAGCTTTAGAATTAATCGCTGATTTAAGTATTACCGAACTCAATAAAATCCCTGAAGGATTCAACAATAACATTATCTGGAACCTTGGACATCTAATTGCAGTGCAGGAAGGAATATTTTATTTGCGGGGGAAGCTTGAATTAACTGTTGAACAAGAATTTTTCAATTCATTCAAAAATGGTTCAAAACCGGATCATATGTTACTTACTGAAGAAATTGAAAAAATAAAATCTCTCCTTTTCAGCAGTCTGGATCAATTAGAATTAGATTTAGATAAGAATATTTTTCATAACTATTCTGCATGGACAACAAGCACGGGTTTTGAAATCAATTCAATTGAAGATGCCCTTGATTTTTTACCATTCCACGAAGGACTACATCTTGGTCAGGTAATGGCCTATAAGCGTCTCATTTTAAATAATGATTAATTAGCCAGAAAAAGCTATTAAAGGAATTATTTTTTTTGAAAACGGAGCATTTTGGGAAGCGAATCGAGCGCAAAATAATGATGATCAACAATTTTGCCTTTTACATTCACAATTCTGAATCCAGAACTATCGGCTCCTAGCGGTCTGCCAACAGGCCCGGTAGTAATCATTTCAAGACCTCCTGCCTTTCCATAAGAATTACGATGATAATGGCCGGCAAAGACTTGTTTTACTCCATATTTTTGAAATAATTCTAGATACATTTTTCGGCGCTCCGAATTAATATTGAAATATTCATCAGCTTCATTTGGGTCTTTCAGAAACAATGAATGATGCATAAAAACCATGATATTTTTTACTCCAGATTTTTGGGCCAGTTCCAGATTGTTTCTCAGCCAGTTTTCCTGTGCCAAAGCCTCTAATGGAGCTAGTGAAGGGTCTTTGATTAATGAAGAATTGATTATTATTCCGAGCATATTGCCTGAGCGAAAAGTATAACGGTCTTCGCCGAAATGTTTTTTATACAGTTCAAGACTTGCGGGTGTAGGAATATTTTCTACATCATGATTGCCGGAAACACTATACAATTTTATTGAAGGATTCAGCTGAGCAGCTATCCGCTTATATTCTGCAATTTGTGAAAGATCACCAGGTTTATTTACAAGATCACCGCAAATCACAACAAAGGCAGGTTTTAAACGGTTTGACTCAGCAATTGCCTTTTCCATATTTTTAGTTTCTCTGCTGAATTCCTTATTAGCATTAAAAAAACCAAATTGAGTATCTGCCATTTGAAAAAAGGTATACGGTTTAGGGGCACATCCTGAAAAAAGCAGTAAGAACAAAATAGCAATTGTCTGTACTTGGTAAAAAGATCTTTCCATGTGTTAAATATCTCTATACAATATGACTTAGCAAAACATTTATATAATCATTACGTTAATTTTGCTTTAAAATTAAGGACGAACTCCATATAAACATGGATCAATTAGATTGATTCAAAAGAAATTATAAATAAAAGAGTCATCAAATCAATAAGCATGTGTTGATTTCTGATAACCTTAATTTCTTAACTTGTACCCGATAACCAATGCAAGATAAAAATGAATGAAGTATATATAGTATCGGCAGTAAGAACTCCTATTGGAAGCTTCGGAGGCTCGCTTTCAAGCCTTTCAGCAAGTGAACTGGGTGCTGCTGCTATAAAGGCCGCTGTTGAGCGTGCCGGTATTCAGTCTGAACAAGTCCAGGAAGTATTTATGGGTAATGTTTTATCTGCAAATCTCGGACAGGCTCCCGCTACCCAGGCTGCGAAATTTGCAGGCTTATCAGATATTCCTGCAACTACAATCAACAAAGTATGTGCCTCCGGAACCAAGGCAATAATAATTGCTGCACAGAGTATCGCATTGGGAGAGAATGATATTGTAATTGCTGGTGGAATGGAAAGTATGAGCAATGTGCCATATTATCTGGATAAGGCAAGAAATGGATATCGGCTTGGGAACGGACAGATCATAGACGGACTGGTAAAAGACGGCTTGTGGGATGTTTATAATGATTATCATATGGGATCTGCAGCAGAACTTTGTGCAACTGAATGTAATATTAGTCGTGAAGACCAGGATGCTTTTGCAATAGAATCTTACAAAAGATCACAAGCTGCACAAGCAAACAGCAAGTTTAAAAATGAAATTATAACTCTTGAAATAAAGGACAAAAAAGGAGAAATAACCTTAATTGAACATGATGAAGAAATAAATGCAGTTAAATTTGACAAAATACCTGGTCTGAAACCTGTATTTAAAAAAGATGGTACAGTAACAGCTGCAAATGCTTCCACGTTAAATGATGGTGCGGCTGCATTAGTTTTGATGAGCAAAACAAAAATACAAGAATTGGGACTCAAACCTTTAGCAAAAATTATATCCTATGCAGATGCACAACAAGCTCCTGAATGGTTTACCACAACTCCGGCAAAAGCAATCCCAAAAGCACTGGAACGAGCTAAAATCAAATCCTCTGATGTTGATTTTTACGAAATAAATGAGGCATTTTCAGTAGTTTCATTAGCAAACAACCGAATTCTTGAACTTGATCCAGCTAAGGTAAATATCAATGGAGGTGCTGTTTCAATGGGACATCCTCTTGGAGCATCCGGTGCTCGAATTGTGGTAACTTTACTGAATGTACTTCAACAAAACGGTGGTAAAATTGGAGTAGCAGGTATTTGTAACGGAGGAGGCGGAGCAAGTGCAATTATCATTGAAAATATGCAATTCTAAAACATGAAAAAGCTTTTTTTAATTTTCGGATTGTTAATCTTTACTTTTGGAAGTGTTGAAGCTCAACATTCTGATAGTAATAAAAACAAGCAAATCATTACAGACTTTCAGGATAGCCTTCAGGTTCTTAGCTACAAAATGATCAATGACAGCATTGAGCCTGAGCGTTACAATGCGAATTACAAACTAATTAAAACATTGGTTAATGCTTTAAAAACACCTAATTCGTTTAATTATTCTTTTGATTCACTTAAAACTATTTCAATTCAAACATCCCCAGATAGACTGTTCAGAATCTTCAGTTGGCATGTAATGAATAATGATGGCAGTTACCGTTATTATGGTACTATTCAAATGAATAATCCTGATGGCAAACTACAAATGTTCCCCCTTGTAGATTATACTCCGTTAATAAAAAATGTAACTGATACAATTACTACAAATGACAAATGGTATGGTGCTCAATATTACCGTATTATATCTGTTTTAAATAATGTCAAAACCCCCTATTATGTTTTACTTGGCTGGAAGGGAAATACTGTAAATTCAACAAAAAAAGTGATTGAAATACTTTATTTTAAAGATGGGAAGGCATACTTTGGGATGCCGGTATTCGACGGTGATAAGGAGCAGCCATTAAAAAAGCGTACTGTCTTTGAATACGACAGGCGTGCATCAATGGTATTAAACTTTGAACCATCTAACAATACGGTGGTATTTGATCATCTTGCTCCACCAGATCCTAAATTAAAAGGGAAATTTGAACTATATGGGCCTGATTTATCTTACGATGGATACAAGCTCGTTAACGGCAGATGGAAATTTGTTCAGGATCTTGAATTGAAAAATAGCCCTTCGGATCAGGATGATAATTTCAATGACCCGAAGAAAATGAGAGGAAATTGACAGTTGACACCCGATATCTATCGGGTTGACAAAATAAACTAAGTACTATTTCGGATAACTGATAACTGGCAACAGATAACAGATAACTGATAACAGGTAACAGATATTTACGGAGATACCGCTTGCATCATCAATCCACAAACATAAGCACCGTAAGTACCTATTACATAACCAAACACAGCAAGTAAAACTCCAACCGGAGCCAAAGAAGGATGAAATGCACTGGCAATGACCGGAGCTGATGCTGGTCCGCCGATATTAGCCATACTACCAACAGCAGCAAAAAAGAAAGGAGTTCTGGTTATTTTAGCAATAATGAATAATATAATAGCATGGATAAGAATCCATATCAAACCAATAAGCAGAATTCCTGGATTTCTGAAAATGGCCATCACATTCATTTGCATACCGATTGTAGCAATCAGAACATAAAGCATGACACTCCCAATCCTTGAGGCTCCTGCTCCTTCCAGATTTCTCATTTTTGTAAATGATAATATCATTCCAAACGTAGTAGCAATAATTACTAGCCAGAAAAACCCTGAAGTAAGACTAAATTTGCTTAGGTAAGGTGCATGGATTGTGACCCATGGTGCAATTGTATCTGCACCAAAATGGGCAACAGCAGTAACTCCAAAAGCAATTCCAAGTATCATAAGAATATCTTCCATTTTTGGAATCCTCATTATACTTAACTGATAGGCTTCAATCTTATCTTTTATTTCAGTAACCGACTGATCATCAGCTTTTAAAAATTTATTAATGCTACTATTTTTCCCGGCTCCATATAACAAAAGAGCCATCCAAGCATAGCTAACAAAAACATCTAAAGCCACCATGGCTGAAAATAGATCAAAACTAGGCTTAAATATCTCAAACATAGCAGCCTGATTTGCTCCCCCACCAATCCAGGTTCCTGCAACTGTGCTTAATCCTCTCCATACAGCATCTGCTCCTTCTCCACCAACTATTTCAGGAGCAAATAAGGCTACTATCCATACAGCTAATGGCCCTCCGATTATGATACTAATTGAAGCTGTAATAAACATCAAACCAGCTTTCTTCCTTAATTTCCAAATTTCATTAAGATCCAAACTTAGAGTAAATAACACAAGACTTGCAGGTAAAAGATACCGGGAAGCCATTCCATATAAACCTGATGAAGTACCAGAAATAATACCTGCAGAATTTAATAGACCAGGCAGAAAATAGCAAAGCAATATTGGAGGAATAACCGAATAAAGTTTTTTGAAAAATGTCAGACTGCTCTGCGATGACCAAAAAACAAATCCCAAAATACCCATTAGAATTCCTAAAACAACCGCATCGTTCGTAATCAAAGAAGTTTTTTCTACCACTTGGACGACAACTATATTTTTTACAAATAACATATGTCAGCAATTTTAGTAAATTTTAATTATAATTGAACTTTTTACTCCTATTTAACCAGTTATGAGTAAATATTTAGCGAATTACAAATTCAAAACAACCAATTGTTATTAAACGTATGGAAATACAGCAAAAACAGCTTTTCGGCCACCCAAGAGGGTTATATGTACTTTTTCTTACCGAAATGTGGGAAAGATTCAGTTTTTATGGAATGCGGGCACTACTCGTACTATTTCTGGTTTCATCGGTAAATGGTGAAAATCCCGGATTTGGGTGGACAAGCAGCGAAGCATTAAAACTTTACGGTATCTACACTTTTCTGGTCTATTTATCCTCTATCCCTGGGGGAATCCTGGCAGATAAATTGATCGGACAAAAAAAGGCAGTCATTCTGGGTGGTTTACTTTTAGTAGCAGGCCACAGTATTCTTGCTTTTCAGTCGTTAATAACTTTTTATATTGGATTAGGACTAATCATTGCAGGTGTAGGTTGTCTGAAACCAAATATCTCGACTATGGTTGGTGGTCTGTATCCAAAGGGTGATGATCGCCGTGATAAAGGATTTACTATTTTTTATATTGGAATTAATACCGGTGCCTTTCTGGCAGGTATCATTATTGGCTATGTTGGAGAAACAATGGGATGGCATTATGGTTTCGGACTTGCAGGAATTGGAATGGCCCTGGGACTGATTATCTTTATGTTAGGCCATAATGACCTAAAAGGAGTTGGTGAAGCAACTAAGACCTTATCTGCAGCAGATCAGGCTACTATCTCAAAACCACTTACCAGTATTGAAAAAGACCGTGTTAAAGTGATGTTACTTTCCTTTTTGATGATTATTGTTTTTTGGGGTGCTTTTGAACAGGCAGGAGGCTTAATGAATCTGTATGCCTCAGAGAAAACCAATCGTATGATTTCATTTCTTAACTGGACAGTCCCTGCAACCTGGTTTCAGTCAGTAAACTCATTTTTTATAATTACCCTGGGTATTCCTATTGCCGCTTTTTGGTTTAACCGAAAAAGAAACGGAAAAGAAGCATCTTCTATTTTTAAAATTGCCATTGGTGTAATCATTATGGGTTGGGGATTTTTATTCATGTCGGCCGCTTCCATTCAGTATCAAAATGACGGCGCTTCTGCCATGTACTGGCTGGTTCTAGCCTACCTGTTTCATACAATCGGTGAGCTTAGCGCTTCTCCTGTTGCATTATCGTTTATTACCAAACTTGCACCAATGAAATATGCATCTATCATGATGGGTGTATTTTTTGCAGCCACCGGACTTGGTAATTACGTTGCCGGATGGGTAGGTGTATGGTCGCAAACCGCTGGTGAACTAGAGATATTTACCGGCATTGCAATTTTTTGTACACTAATTGGAAGTATCGTAATAGCCATACTAAAACCCTTAAAAAGACTTGCTCATGGAGCAGAAGACTTCTCAAAGGAAACTATGGCTACAGCTAAAGCTGAATAATTTTCGATTTTTAAAAATAATGAAAGAGAACGATACCGAATAATCTCTCTCTTCGTTTAAAGCAGTATATTCGTAAATCAAATCTATTTTTGTGTTATCAGACAGTATTGTTATAATTCCTACCTATAACGAAAAGGAAAATATCGAAAATATTATCCGAAAGGTATTTTCCCTGCCTGATGTATTTCACGTTTTGGTTGTAGATGATGGATCACCTGATGGTACAGCTGAAATTGTTAAGAGTTTACAGGCAGAATATGAGGGCATGGTTCATATCGAGGAGCGTTCTGGCAAACTCGGACTTGGAACTGCTTATATCCATGGATTTAAATGGGCTCTTTCCCGTAATTATGAATATATTTTTGAAATGGATGCAGATTTTTCACATAATCCGGAAGACCTGATCCGTTTAAAAACTGCTTGTATCGAGGGCGCTGATCTGGCTATTGGTTCAAGGTATATCAAAGGGGTAAATGTTGTAAACTGGCCAATGAGCAGGGTGCTGATGTCTTATTTTGCATCCGTGTACGTCAGACTGGTCACCAGAATCGATATTCAGGATGCAACTGCAGGTTTTAAGTGCTACCGACGCCTAGTACTTGCAACCATTCCGCTCGAAAAAATCAGATTTATTGGCTATGCTTTTCAAATTGAAATGAAATTTACTGCCATAAAATATGGGTTTAATGTCGTTGAAATTCCAATAATCTTTACCGACCGTACTGAAGGAACTTCCAAGATGAGTACTAAAATTTTCAGGGAAGCATTTTTAGGTGTAATCCAAATCAAATTATACAGCTTTTTCAGGAAGTATAAATAAGTTAACATTGAACTGGATTATAAAAAATTAAGCCTTTAAAATTTATATTTACTACATATTAATCATTCGATAAGAACCTTAATAAATTTTCAAAACCTATGAATGAAAATCTTGACCCTGCAGAAGAGAACCTATCACCAATAGAACGGGAGATTGAGAAAGTTCTGCGACCGCAGGTTTTTGAAGATTTCACAGGTCAGCATAAGATTCTAGCGAACCTGCGTATATTCGTCCAGGCGGCCAAACAACGTGGTGAAGCGCTGGATCATGTATTACTTCATGGTCCGCCCGGATTAGGTAAAACTACCCTATCGCACATTATTGCTAATGAAATGGGCGTTAACATACGGATTACCTCGGGTCCGGTTCTGGACAAACCAGGTGATCTTGCCGGATTGTTAACCAATCTTGAAGAAGGAGATATCCTTTTTATTGATGAAATTCATCGCTTGAGTCCGCTCGTAGAAGAATACCTCTACTCAGCCATGGAAGATTTCAAGATCGACATCATGCTCGAAACAGGTCCGAATGCCCGCTCGGTACAGATTTCGTTAAATCCCTTTACATTAGTTGGAGCCACCACACGCTCAGGGCTTCTTACAGCTCCATTAAGAGCTCGCTTCGGAATAAACAGTCGTTTGGAATACTATGATGCCAAATTGCTAACAACCATTGTATTACGATCGGCAGAAATTCTGAAAACTGAAATCTCAGATGAAGGCGCCTATGAAATAGCACGAAGAAGCCGTGGTACACCTCGTATTGCAAATGCCCTGTTACGACGCACCCGTGATTTTGCTCAAATAAAGGGTAATGGAAATATTGATACAGAGATCGCAAAATATGCCTTAAACGCACTGAATGTAGATGAGCATGGATTGGATGAAATGGATAATAAGATTCTAATCACCATTATTGATAAATTCAAGGGCGGACCAGTTGGTTTAAAAACAATAGCCACCGCCGTTGGAGAAGAAGAAGGAACTATTGAAGAAGTTTATGAGCCATTCCTGATTCAGGAAGGATACATTATGCGTACCTCAAGGGGAAGGGAATGTACTGAAATTGCCTACAAGCATCTTGGCCGAATAAAATCAGGTGGAAATACCTTATTTTAAACGCCCTGTTGATTTATAAGAATTTATTCAATATGAATCAGGATATGATTAATCTATACATAAACGTATAAAAACGAAACAATTCACGAGCGGTCTGTTCATTTATCCAGATTAGGAAAAATAGTCTTGGCAAGAGCACAGGAACATTTCAATTCATCCTTCTCTACAATCAAAAATTCATATACTGGTCTTCTAAAAAGGCATATTTGCTATATTTGAACTATAAAATGATCAATAAAAGTCAGTATTCACAGTTTATAAAAGCAGAAGCTCTAAAACTTGGTTTTATGTTCTGTGGTATATCAAAAGCGGGATTCCTGGAAGAAGAGGCTCCACGACTTGAAAACTGGCTTAAAAATGGTTTTCACGGCGAAATGAGCTATATGGAGAACCATTTTGATAAGCGCCTTGATCCGAGAAAGCTTGTTGATGGTGCCCGTTCAGTTATTTCTCTTTCACTTAATTACTTTACAGATCAGCAGCAGGATGATTCTAGTGCCCCTAAAATCAGCAAATACGCTTATGGCAAAGATTATCACTTAGTGATAAAAGATAAGCTTAAACTCCTACTGGAAGCGATCAGAGTAAATATTGGTGAAGTGAACGGTCGAGCCTTTGTAGATTCAGCACCAGTTTTAGATAAAGTTTGGGCAAAAAAAGCTGGAATCGGCTGGGTTGGAAAGCATAGTAATCTAATTAATAAGAATACTGGTTCATTCTTTTTTCTGGCCGAATTAATTATCGACCAAGATCTGGAATACGATGTGATTCCAACAAAAGATCATTGCGGTACTTGTACCCGCTGCATTGATGCATGCCCTACTGATGCTATAGTTGCTCCTTATAGTGTTGATGGAAGCCGATGCATCTCCTATCTCACCATTGAACTTAAAAATGAAATACCAACTGAATTTAGAGGGAAAATGGATAACTGGATGTTTGGTTGTGACATATGTCAGGATGTTTGTCCCTGGAATAAGTTTTCTGTACTAAATAACGAGCTTGATTTTAGTCCGCATAAAAACCTTCTCGGACTTAAACCTGCAGAATGGCATGAACTTACCGAAGAAACTTTTAAGAAAGTATTTAAAAACTCTGCCGTTAAAAGAACAAAGTTTAGCGGATTAAAACGGAATATTAATTTTCTGAAATCCCTTTAAGACTTCGGTTGATTATGTGATTTAAAAATACCACCCTGTTCTTTTAGTCCATTATAATTAATATCAGATCAGGTTTTTCAATATTTTTATTTTGAAAAAAAATGCACTTAATACTTGGACTTAAACAATAAAACTAATTTTCGAATTATCAACTCGATAGAATTCTAGGTTCAACTATTTCCCAAATTTCATTTTCAACTGCTCCAAATGATCGTTTGTAAGGGGTTTAGCTTCTTCTTTAGGGTTTTGAGGAGTACTCTGTTCGGTCTTTAAGGGAGCTGTCGCAGTGTGACGCTCTATCCTTAACTGTTCCTTTTTTGCATTAAAACGATTCCAAATTTTTTCCAGACAACGCTTGGTATACAATGGGAAATCACCGTTCAGCATCCAGTTATAATAACTTGGTTCTGATTGAAATACGTCTTCAACAGGTCTGCCTTTATGCTTCCCGAAATTAATTACCTCCACCCCATCTTCATTATAAACCATTCTTGCAGCGAAATCTACCGGTTTATTAAGATTTGTGAAGGCATGAAGTGCTTCGATACTGTTTTGAACAGGTTTTGAAACTAGTCCCTTTTTATCTTCCCAGTTCTGATTTTCATAACGTTGGATCTGGGCTTTCAAAACTTCATAGGTTGCTTTTATATCCGCTTCAGCTGAATGTGCATTTTCAATATCCTTACCACAATAGAACTGATATGCAGCTTTTAATGTGCGCTGTTCCATCTGGTGAAAAATATTCTGAACATCCACAAAATGTCTGTTTTCAATATCAAAATCAATACCTGCTCGTAAAAACTCCTCCATTAGTACAGGAATATCAAAGCGATTGGAATTATAACCTGCAAGGTCGCAATCATCAAGAAAACGAGCCAATTCCTCACCTGCCTGCTTAAAAGTACGCTCGTTGCGGATGTCCTCATCATAAATACCGTGAATAAGTGATGATTCAATCGGAATAGGGATTCCGGGATTGATACGTAGCGTTTTTACATCTTCTGTACCATCAGGCATAGCTTTTAGGATAGAGATTTCAACGATGCGGTCGGAAGCAACATTTACGCCTGTAGTTTCGAGATCAAAAAAAGCGAGCGGACGTTTGAGGTTTAATTTCATATGTTTAACTAAAGATGATAAGGCCTGCCAGTATACCCAGAACCATAATAAGATACATCAGAATCTCTGTGGTCGCAAAGCGCTTGTATTTTTTCCAAAAGGTATAATCACTATTTTCTGTGTTCATAATAAATCCAGATTAAATAATACCTTAAAACTACTGATAAAAACATATAAACTATGATAGAATTGAGCCTATGGTTTAATACTCCCAGCCCTTGTAAAGTATTTGTAATACCAAGGA
Source organism: Daejeonella sp. (assembly GCA_044341405.1). Lineage (GTDB taxonomy): Bacteria > Bacteroidota > Bacteroidia > Sphingobacteriales > Sphingobacteriaceae > Daejeonella. Next base: position 29,612 of record JBIIRT010000008.1, read on the forward strand.
TCTTTTAAATCGCTGATTATGACCCCTTTCGAAGTTGAAGCATGAACAAATTTATTGTTATGCAGATAAAACCCGACGTGACTAAACTTCTGACCATCGAAATCAAAAAAAACTAAATCACCCTCTTCCAGATCTTGCTCATATTTTCGCTTTATTTTTTCTGCCATAGTACGAGCGGTTCGGGGTAAATCTTTGTTAAAAACCTCTTTCTCAAGTAAAAATATGAACCCAGAACAGTCTACACCCTTTTTGTCTATCCCACCAATTCTGTAAGGGACTCCAATCCAGTTATCAATAAAACCATAGAGTTTCTCATTTTCAATCTCCTTTTCTTTCACATTCAACAAATACGCATAACGTTCTTTAATAGTCCCAGAAGAACTAGCTTTAGATTTGGAGGCATCGGTAATGATCTTTTTGCTTTTACAGGAAGTGTAAAACAGCGGAAGCAAGATTACTAAATAGAAATATACAATTGATCTGATTTTTGTCATCTAGATTCAAATGTCAAAATTATTCATATCACTGATACAAGGTTTTATAAACATCTGTTGGGAAACAATCTATCTTTTAGCATTATTGAATTCAGGAATTCAAGGTCCTGACAAATTAAAATGGGATAAATACAAGAATAAAATTCAAGTATTTATCCCATATAAAAGCATTAATTTAACTATCAACTATAAGTCCTGTCATGTGAGCGAATATCATTCCACTCATCTGTAGGAGCAAAATAACTCTTATCGCTTGGTCTCAAGTGCTGTTTTAATACCTCTTCATTGAGTTCAATACCAAGACCCGGAGCAGTAAGCGATACATTAGCATATCCCTTTTCGATCATCTTCTTGCCGTCGGTGGTTTTTACAAGATCCTCCCACCATGGAATATCGACAGAATGATGCTCTAATGAAAGGAAATTTTGGGTAGCTGCAGCACAATGTACATTCGCCATGAAAGAAACCGGAGTTCCTGCCTGATGCATTGCCATGGCTATTCCATACTCCTCTGCATAATCTCCTATTCTTTTGGTTTCTAATAGTCCTCCCGAAGAGGCAAGATCCGGGTGAATGATATCTACTGCCCGTGCATGAATCAAAGGCTTAAAATCCTTTAATAAATAGATGTCTTCACCTGTTGTAGTTGGAGTCTCCAAAGCATCCGAAATGGTTTTCCATTGTTCTGTATAGGTCCATGGCACCATATCTTCAAACCAGGCTAATCTGAATTTTTCCATTGCTTTTCCTAGACGGATACTGTTATTCAGATCAAAATGGCCATAATGATCAGTAGAAATAGGAAGTTCATAACCAACCATATTTCGAATAGCATTTACATTTTCAGCCAAATCCTCTAAACCCTTCTCAGTAATTTGAATTTGTGTAAACGGATGTTGAGTATTACCATAGGACATCGGATTATCTCGATCACCCCATTGTGCTAAATCACCCTTAGAATTCTCCCAGAATTTTGAATTCACCACCGTATTAGGTTTCCCTTTTAATTCGCTGATCGAAATATCCATCTTTAGCCAAGTATAACCTTGCTCTTTGATCCGGTAATTAATGAGTTTTTGTTGTTCTGCCGGACTTGAAGCTTCTGGGGTATCCGCATAAAGCCTTACTTTATCGCGATATCGTCCACCTAATAACTGCCAAGCAGGAACGCCATAGGCTTTACCGCAAAGATCCCATAAAGCCATTTCTACAGCACAAACACCACCGGCCTGACGAGAAGGTCCACCAAATTGTTTAATTATTTTAAAGATCATTTCCACATTACATGGATTCCTTCCCAAAATACGGCTCTTCAACATCAGCGCGTATCTCACATCTGCAGCATCTCTAACCTCTCCTAGTCCGTGAATACCTTGATTGGTATATATTTTGATGATTGCTGTTCCTCCCATAACATTTGTGAGGCAATAACGCATATCGGTAATCTTCAGATCTGAAGGATTAGAGGACCTTTTGACATTTTGAGTGGTTTGAGCAATTGTATCCTCAATAGACAAGTTCATTAATCCTCCTAAAGCAATACCACCTAATGCAGTTTTTTTAAGAAAATCTCTCCTGTTGGTGCCTGTTTCGGGATTATTGATTTCAGCCTCTCTTGATACAGCATAGGCCTTTTCTTCTTCCTTATGCTTTTCAATGATTTGTTTTAAAGTACTTTTCATAACGATTATCTTTCTAATTAATAAATTATTAATGTTTTTTACCCAAATAGGTATCAAGTTGTTCTGGCGTGTACATAGTTTTCCTTGGATATTTAGCCAACCAAGCCCTGAACTCACTTTTTATGGTATCATTCCAGTCTCCATGAATTTCTCCTGAAAGATATTTACCCTGCTTTAACAACAAACGTTCGAACTCATCACGTAATCCGGTAAGTTCATTTGCCTTAACTAGATCTTCAACAAGGTGTGCAGGAATAAATACAACCCCATAATCATTTGCAAAAAGTATATCTCCCGGAAAAACAGTAACCTCACCCACACGGATTGGTGCATTGATTGAAGTTGGGGTCATGTCCTTGATGTAAGAAGGATCATGTCCTTTAACCCATGCATTAAATCCTTCAGTATCCCGAAGTTCTTGCATATCCCTAATTGATCCATTAAAGACTACACCATTACCTGTTTTAGCATATACTGAATTTCCCAGACTTGATCCAATAAGGGTACCATCCTTCACTTTACCAAATCCGTCAGCTACATAAACATCTCCTTTAGTCAAGATATCAATAGGCCAAATATTAATTCCACCCTTTTGTGAGCGTCCTTCTTTACGACCCTGTACTCTTACCAAAGTATCAAGGTCTGGTCTTGAAGGCATAAACTGAGCAGTAACTACCCTACCAACCATTGTTTTTCCTGATTTTAGTATAGTCCAGTTCTTTTCTACCTGATTTCGATAGCCCTTATTATTCAAATAGCCCCATATCTGTTCAAGTGTATTATATTGTAAACGCTCAAGTACGAACTCAGAAACTAAAGGGCGGCCATCTGCCGAGCGCTCACCTTTCCATAATGCAGTCATCTGTTGCACATACTCAGGTGTTGAACCAATTCGCTGAGCATTGGATATAAAACTGCTGCAGACAAGAAGAATTGAAAGGATTGTTATTTTTTTCATGATTTAGAATTAAGTTAATTTTAGAGTTTTAGAATAAAATATTGAGTTTAATTTAAAATTTACAGTCTTTGTTCTTTTGCCACGGCTTCAGCTAAACCCCTCATGTACCCTATAGCAAAAAGATTTCCCAGAGTCATATAACCAGGTCTGGTATTCTCTTCACCAGCCATAGTAGGAACATGATCAGCACGGATCGGACCTTTAAATCCTATATCGTAATATGCCTTCATGGCAGCATACATATCAATCTGTCCTTCATCATGAAAGGTTTCAGTAAATTTGGTGCTAGGTATCACACCGCTTAGATCCTGAACATTTCTGAAATGAACAAAATGAATTTTACCTGCTTTGCCCCATCTTCTAACTAATTTAGGGATATCGGCACCCATCAGAGAAAAATTACCCTGACAAAGAGTAACTCCATTAAAATCACTCGGCATAATTTTTAACATTCTGTCAAAATTTTCAACCGTATTCATAATTCTGGGAATCCCCTGAATACTGTTGACCTGAGGATCATCAGGGTGTAATGCCAGTTTCATTTCAATTTTTTCTGCCTCCGGAACAACTGCCTTAAGGAAATATTCCAGGTTCTTCCACATACTTTCTGGAGAAACTACCCCGTATTTTGTAAGTGGTCGGTTTTTTATCTCTTCATAATCAAAAGCAGTAACTAGTGCTCCACCCCGACCAGGACGGTCCATTTGTGTCCGGGCCCAACTGATTACCGGCATCCAATTGTAACAGATAATATCAACACCTGAACGCTTGAGATTTTTCATGAAGGTTATGAAATTCGATATTTCTTCATCTCTACCTTCAAGGCCAAGTTTGGTTTTTTCACCCAGGGAAGGTGGTCCTTCTACAGTGTTATAATTAAGCCCGACCTTTTTCCACGATTCCCTTACCTCCATGATCGCGTTGTAATCCCATGGATTTGCATTTGCAGACTTTGTTAATCGCATATCAATCCCTGCAATTGCACCAAACGCTCCCATCTGTTTTGCAAGTTCAATCAGTTGCTTATTTGCTTCCATTCCTGAAAAATAAGCATTACTCATTTCCATGCCTGCATCTTTTGCTAGTGAGTTTAATTCCGAATTAGCCACATCGTTTTGTAGAAGCGGTTTCGAGATAGCGGTATTTAAACTTCCCACCGAAAGTGCAGCCGCAATAGAAGCACTTTTTTTAAGGAAATCTCTGCGATTATCAGTCATGATTAAATCTTATTGATTGATTTTGTCAATGTTAAATATAACCGAAAGTCCAAATTGAATCATTGAACTTTCGGTTATGTTTTAATTAACTGTATGTTCTGTCATGTGAACGTTTATCATCCCATTCTGTAGTAGGAGCAAAATAGCTCTTATCAGTAGGTTTTAAATGTTGTTTTAAGACATCTTCATTCAGCTCAATTCCTAATCCAGGAGCAGTTAGCGGAACATTGGCATATCCTTTTTCAATCATCTTCCTTCCATCCGTGGTTTTCACCAAATCTTCCCACCAAGGAAGGTCTACCGAATGATGCTCTAATGAAAGGAAATTTTGAGTCGCAGCTGCACAATGCACATTTGCCATAAATGAAACAGGAGTACCTGCCTGGTGCATCGCCATAGCGATTCCAAATTCCTCAGCATAATCACCTATCCTCTTAGTTTCAAGCAAACCTCCAGAAGAAGCAAGATCAGGGTGAATAATGTCTACTGCTCTGGCATGAATTAATGGTTTGAAATCTTTCAATAAATAAATATCCTCGCCGGTTGTGGTTGGTGTCTCCAGTGCATCAGAAATTGTTTTCCACTGTTCAGTATATTGCCATGGAACCATATCCTCTAACCAGGCAAGTCTGTATTTCTCCAATGCCTTGCCTAAACGAATCCCATTGTTTAAATCAAAATGACCGTAGTGATCGGTAGAAATTGGAATTTCATAACCAACCACGTTTCGTATGTTTTCTACAATTTGAGCCAAATCCTCTAAACCTTTATCGGTTACTTGAATTTGGGTAAAGGGATGCATTGTATTGTTATATGACATATAATCACTCTGATTACCCCCTAAATTATTCCAAAATTCAGAATTGACCAATGTTCCAGGTTTGCCTCTTAATTTTCTGATTGAAACATCCATCTTTAACCAAGTATACCCTTGTTCATTAATTCGATATTTTATCAAACGTTCTTGTTCGGCAGGTGAACTAGACTCAGGGGTATCTGCATATAAACGTATCTTATCACGATATCTACCACCTAACAATTGCCAGGCAGGAACATCGTATGCCTTACCACAAAGATCCCATAGCGCCATTTCTACCGCACAAACACCACCTGCCTGACGGGCTGGTCCTCCGAACTGCTTGATACTCTTAAAAATCATTTCCACATTACAAGGATTCATTCCAAGTATACGGCTCTTGAGCATTAGAGCATACCTAGCATCAGCAGCATCCCTTACTTCACCTAAACCATGAATTCCCTGATTAGTATAGATCTTGATGATGGCTGTTCCTCCCATTACATCAGTAAGGCAGTAACGCATATCCGTAATCTTTAGATCAGAGGGATTTGAAGATCTTTTTACATTTGATGTGGTCTCTGCTAAGGTATCACTAATAGATAATCCCATCATACCAGCTAATGATATACCCCCAATTGCGGTTTTCTTTAAAAAATCGCGGCGATTATCTTTGGTTTTCGGATCATTAATTTCTGCCTTTACAGCCTCCGCTTCCGCCAACTCGTTCGCTCTGTTGCTTTCTGTGATTTGTTTTATTACACTTTTCATTTATAAATAATTTTTAAATAGATAGTTCTATTGATTGACATAAAGAGCAAAACCAATTTGCATACTTTACTTGTAAAAATGTTTAATAATCAGTCAAAAAATGCGATTCTAATTACCAGTCTACTACCGAGCCATCAAGAGCGTTATAAGTTTCAGGATTTTTCCAGTCATGGCCAATTTTATCAGCCATTAATGCTTCATCCAATTCAACACCCAAGCCTGGTCCTTTAGGAATAAGAACAGTTCCATCTTTCTGTAATTTGAATGGATTCTTTAAATACCCTTCGCCTAATGTAACTTGTTCCTGTACTAAAAAATTAGGTATGCTAGCGGCTAATTGTAAGCCCACAGCTAAAGATATAGGCCCCATTGGATTATGTGGTGCAATTGGCACATAATAAGCTTCGGCCATACCCGCTATATTTCGGCCCTCAGTGATACCACCTGCATGACAAAGATCTGGCTGAATAATACTAGCAGCACCTTTTTCAAGTATTTCCCGGAAACCCCATTTAGTAAAAATCCGTTCTCCGGTTGCAATTGGAATATGTGTTCCTTTCGCAATTTCTACCATAACATCAACATTTTGACATTGGCAAGGCTCTTCAACAAACATAGGCTGGTAAACTTCTAATTCTTTAATTAAAATTTTTGCCGTCTGTGGAGAAATGGCACCATGAAAGTCAATTCCTATATCCATATCATCACCTCCAGCATCTCTCAGGGAAGCAAAATTATCTATGGCATACTTAATAAATCTTGGGTTCTCGACAATATTTGCATGAGTCTTTTTTGCAACTCCAGTTTTAACAACAGTAAATCCTGCGGCCTTTTGTTGTTTCATTTGCTCTGCAGTACTTGCACGTCCATAAACCCTTACACGATCACGGGTAGGCCCACCCAATAATTCATAAACCGGAACATTTAAAAGTTTCCCCTTGATATCCCACAAGGCCTGATCAATTCCGCTTAAAGCACTAGTAAGAATAGGCCCTCCACGATAAAAAGCATGCCTATAAATAGCTTGCCAATGATGTACTACATTTCTAGGATCTTTACCAATTAAGTATGGTTCAATTTCTTTAATAGCCGTCTGAATTGTCAAGGCCCGACCTTCTAATAAAGGTTCACCAAGTCCAAAAATTCCGGCATCTGTATGGATTTTTAGAAAAATCCATCGAGGTTTTACAAGAAACGTCTCGAGTTTGGTAATCTTTACTTCTCCATTACCTTTGATTTGCTCTTTTGTAGATGCAGCTAATTTATGACCCACTCCCGTTGCATAGGATGAATCAGGCAAGGCCATAATACCCATCCCTGCAACTCCTAAAACAGACTGAATAGCAGTACGACGAGATATTTCAAATTTCTTTGTGTTAGATTTCATCAGATAAAAATTTTAAACTTTTGTTATACATTATTTTGCGTATTCAGTTCATATTGAAATTCAATACTTTAAGTTTTTACTCATTGCATCAGCACTAATCAAAGCTACTCAACAACTCTATTTAGGGTAAATTTCATAATCATTTAATATGGAAAGCAATTCCGGGTAAATGACTATAGTGCAAAATCCCTGAATAAAATTAATTGAGTTTAAACACGATTCTTCAATTTTATTGGGCAATTTGGTGAAATACTACACCGGAAAGCGGGCAAACACTTTCCGGTTTTGTATACTTACAAATCGTTTTATCGATGTTTATTCTTCACATTAATTCTTCAGAAAACAGACTATGGTCTTATAATGGTTCCGTCTGTTTTTCTAACCTGCCAGTTTGATTTCGTTGTTATAGGATACTTGGCGGCTTCTTTTTCATTCACCTCCACACCTAAACCAGGTACTTCATTGACATACATATAACCATCTTTCATTGTTGGAGAACCAGGGAATATAGCCCTTGATTTATCCGAAATAAGAGCTGCTTCCTGAATACCGAAGTTCCAAACAGCAAGATCAATATGAGCATGTGCCGCGTGACCAACAGGAGAAACATCACCCGGACCATGCCAAGCGGTTCTAATATTAAACCATTCTCCTAATCTGGCAACTTTCATAGCCGGAGTAATACCACCTATCTGAGAAACATGGATTCTGATATAGTCAAACCATTGATTAACCATAGGCATTTTAAATTCATTAATATTATTAAACAGCTCTCCCATAGCAATCGGCACAGAAGTAGTTTGACGAAGAAGTTTAAACCATTCCATGTTCTCAGGAGAGAAAGGATCTTCAATAAAGAATGGACGGTATTGCTCTAGCTGTTTAATCATGTTAATAGAATCCATAGGCTGAGTATTCTCATGAATATCATGTAATAATTCGACCTCGTCTCCACAAACCTTTCTAACGGTTTCAAACATCTTAGGAACTCCCTTTAGATAGGCGTATTCGTCAATATGACGATCTCCTTCATATCCATAGCCAGCTGCCTTGAAGTCAGGTACTTTAGTAGTTGTACCTACACCTCCATAACCACCCTGTTGAATCCTGATGTATTTATATCCTTGAGACATGAATAATTGAACACGTTCTGCAACAGCTTCCGCAGTGTTTCCTGAAGCATGGGTATAGCATGGTATTGCAAATCTTGATTTACCACCTAAAAGCTGATAAACAGGCATATTGGCTCGTTTACCTTTAATATCCCAAAGTGCCTCGTCAAGTCCGCTTAACGCATTATTTAAAACCCCACTATTACGCCAGTAAGAACTTACATAACAAGAATTCCAAAGGTCTTCAATATTGTCAACATCCTTACCAGCACAGAAGTCATTAAGGTAGTCGTTTATTGCTGATACAACAGCAAATGCACGTTGTGTAAATGTTGCACAACCGTATCCGTACAATCCCGGTTCTGTTGTCTCAACCTTTACAACGATCAAATTAGATCCCGAAGGGGCAGTGACAATAGCTTTGACACTTTTAATCTTTACCGGTGCCAATCCCTTTTGATAACTTGGTGTTTCGTAATTTGCTGCACGAGCCTCTTCTGTTCCGAATAAACCTAAGAGCCCTGCTGAAGAACCAAGTGCAAGCATCTTTAAGGCATCGCGACGGCTAGAGGACGCATTTTCTTCTAAATTTTTCATGTTTTATATTGTATTTAAAGTTTATTTAATATTAATCAAAGAAGTTTTTGTCTTCTTCCGCCAGAAATTTCTTTGCTTCTTTTTCAATAAAATTAACACCTAATCCAGGTCTATCCCATACATCAATTAAACCGTCCTTTACAATTTGTTTAGGCAGGCCGTCTACTATATCATACCAAAATGGAGCTGCTTGGGTATATTCGAAGGCGATAAAATTCTCAGGCATCGTTGCGCCAACCTGAACCTGTGCGGCTAGACCAAGAAGGCCGTTAAAGGTACCATGTGGAGCTATTTTTATTCCATAAAGGTCTGCATGCTGCGCAACCCACTTCAGCTCTGATATACCTCCCATATCTGCAGGGTCTGGTCCCAGGATATCAACAGCATGCCTGTCGATCAGTTCTCTGAAATTTTGTCTTAAATAAATCTGCTCACCGGTAAATATTGGTAGTGATGTACTCTCTGTAAGTTGGCGGTAGTCGTCTGCAGTCACGTAAGGTGTATAATCACCGGATAGCATATCTTCAGCCCAACAAATGTTGTAAGGCTCCAATAAATTTGCCAATTTAATTGCGTCAAACAACATAAAACCAGGTCCGATATCAAGCCCTAAGTCTATATCATCCCCTAGTGCAGTCCTCATTCCTTCCACATGGTCAACTATCATCTTATATCCGGTAATTTTCATCGGACCGCGATAATATGGGTTGTCTTTTTTGCTCTCCGGAGATTTGCTTAGGTTACTATAGCTAAAGTCGGGATCATTTTTCATTGAAGGTCCGTGAAAACCTAAATTTTCCTTGATGATTTCCCAACCATATCCGGAAGACTTAACCTTTTCTGCCCAATCACGATAATGTTGAGGGGTTTTACCCTCTACCGTGAACCGTATTCCTTTTCCATAACTGGCATAACAACGCACTTGGTCACGGACCTTACCGCCAAGGAGTTTATATATCGGAAGGTTTGCAGCTTTACCTGCAATATCCCACAAAGCCGTCTCAATTATACTTACAGCACTACCCCATGGCTTAAAACTACCCATACGTCTGATTTTCATCATCACACGCTCCACATTGGTAGGATCCTCACCAATCAAATAGTCTTTGTAAAAAAGTACAAATGGTTTAAGGTAAGGCTTGGCAGTTTCGGCTTGCCCATAGCCACTTATACCTTCATTGGTAACTATCCGTACTACAGCGCTGCCTCCAATGATAGCACACTTAAGGTCTATAATCTTTAGTGCAGCCTTTTCAGTAACCAATCCATTTTCAAAAAGAGGAATATTGTTAGCAGCAGCTTGTGCCGGATTGGTATCCAATAGTCCGAGGAGGCCGGTCGCTGTGCCCAAACCAAGCATTTTAAGTGTGTTTCTACGCTGATTGTCGAAATCGTTTTTTTCTTTAGTCATAAAACTTGATTAAAATAAGATCAATTAATTGAATCGTTCCGCACGAATTGAATTTCTCAGTCAAAAAATTTCTTATCCTCTTCTGCCAAATATTTTTTTGCTTCTTTCACAATAAATTCAACCCCTAAACCCGGGCTATCCCACACATCAATGTGTCCATTTTTTACTATTGGATCTGGTAGTCCAGTTATAATATCATACCACCACTCAGGTGTAGCAACAGAATATTCAAACGCGATGAAGTTTTGAGGCATTACAGCTCCTACATGTACCTGCGCAGCATTACCTATCAGTCCGTTAAAAATTCCATGAGGTGCCATTTGAATTCCGTGCAAATCGGCATACTCTGCGATCCATTTAATTTCGGCCATACCACCTACATCAGCCACATCAGGTCCTACAACCCGGACAGCGTTTTTCTCTATTAGTTCACGAAAGTTTTGACGAAGGTAAATTTGTTCACCTGTATGAATGGGTACGGTTGTACTTCTTGTTAATTCAAGATAATCATCAGCCATCACATAAGGGCGATAGTCTCCGGTTAGGAGATCTTCCATCCACATCAGATTATAAGGTTCCAATGCTTTACAAAGTCTAATTGCATCAGACAACATAAAACCTGGACCGCAATCTAAAGCTAAGCCAATCTCATCGCCCAAAACCTTTTTCATTGCCTCAACACATGTAACAATTCTTTTTAATCCTTGTTCTGTTAATGGGCCACGATTGGCATGAGGTTGATTGTTAGGACCAGCTGGATCACCGTAGAAAAAATTGGGTGCTTTTGAGCCCATTGAGCTATGAAACCCAATAGCCATTTTGATTATGGTTACCTTTTCTTTTGCATCCTTCATACGGGAAACCGTATCCACATAATACTGCGCATCAATGCCGGTATCTTTAGCACTTAAAGGATTTGTTCTTGCTATTCCACCATTATAAATTCTGACACGATCACGAACCTTACCGCCAAGTAGCTTGTAGACAGGTAATCCTGCAGCTTTTCCGGCCAGGTCCCAAAGCGCCATCTCGATTGCACTAACAGCAGCACCCCAAGGCTTGAAGGCTCCCATGCGCCTGATTTTCATCATACAACGCTCTACATTGGTTGGGTCTTCACCTAATAAATATTCTTTATAAAAAAGCACAAATGGTTTTAAATACGATTTACGGCTTTCCGCTTGTCCGTAGCCACTAATACCTTCATTGGTAACTATACGTACAACCGGACTTCCCCCAATAATCGCACACCTGACATCTGTAATAATTAATGGACCTTTTGCAGGGGATATTCCTTGTCCATAGGATGGAATATCCAAATTTGCTGCCTGTGCAGGAGTGTTGCCAAACATGCCCAGTAGTCCGGCAGTAGAGCCTAAGCCCAACATTTTTATTGCGTTTCTACGCTGAGCGGTAAAGTTATTCGATGCTTTAGCCATAATTTGTTGCCTATACTAAATATCAATTAATTGATTTAATTAAAATGTATTGAGAAATAATTAGTCAAAAAACTTACTATCCTCTTCGCTCAAGTATTTCTTAGCTTCTTTCACGATAAAATTTACACCTAAGCCTGGTTTATCCGTTACATCAATATGACCATTTTTGACAACTTGATCTTCCAATCCGTCTAAAATGTCATACCACCATTCTGGTGTAGCAAAGGAGTATTCAAAAGCGATGAAGTTCTGTGGCATCACGGCCCCTAAATGTACCTGAGCAGCATTACCGATGAGTCCGTCATAAATTCCATGAGGAGCCATTTGAATACCATGTAAATCAGCAAACTCGGCAATCCATTTCATTTCAGCTATTCCACCTGCATCAGCTACATCAGGTCCGATTACTCTAATCGCATTTCGCTCAATTAATTCGCGAAAGTTTTGTCGTAAATAAATTTGTTCTCCTGTAT
>JBIIRT010000009.1:0-41652 GCA_044341405.1 Daejeonella sp.
AATTCTCGACCGCTTTTACAAATTAAAATAAAGGCAAAAAAAAAGCGATCTGTTTTACAGATCGCTTTTTCTAATTTCTAAGGGTATATTAAGCTACCGGACTTTCTTCTAAAGCAAATCCCTCATCAACGAGTATGCGTCCGCAATGCTCACACACGATGATACGCTTACGCTGGCGAATATCGAGTTGTCTTTGAGGTGGAATTTGATTAAAACAACCTGAGCACGAATCGCGCTGTATACTTACCACAGCAAGGCCGTTCTTGGCATTACTTCTTAAACGGTTGTAAGCAACTAATAAACGATCCTCAATATGCTTCTCAGCTTCCTTGGCCTTAACAAGAATAACTGCTTCATCTTTCTCAGTTTCAGCAGTAATCATATCTAATTCGGCTTTCTTTAACTCAAGATCATTTTTACGCTCGGTAATATTTGCCAAAGCATTTTCGTAAACTTCAGTTTTGTTTTGAATTTCGAAAGAATATTCCTTTATCTTCTTTTCTGAAACCTGAATCTCTAAACCTTGAATTTCAATCTCTTTCGAAATTGCATCATATTCACGATTATTCTTTACATCGTTCAGTTGTGTTTCGTATTTTTTTGTAGCTGCTAACGAATCCTTTATCAGATTTTTGCGGGTTACAATTGAATCTTCCAAATCATCAAGATCTGATTTGATTTTTTGTATACGGGTTTCTAAACCTGCAACCTCATCTTCAAGGTCGGCCACCTCCATCGGAAGTTCACCTCTTGTCTGACGGATCTTATCAATCTGTGTGTGCAAGGTTTGAAGTTCAAATAACGACTTTAATTTCTCTTCTACTGATTGTTCCATTAAATCAAATAATTTATGGGGTTTGTATTCTGTGTTGTTAAACGGAGGGCAAAGTTACTAAATTTTTCTGTAATTAATTCCAACAATAATTCCTGCGTAAACTGCTCACTTTCAAAATGTCCGACATCCGCAATAATAAGTTTACTTTCCGCATCAAAAAACTCATGGTATTTAAAGTCGGCGCTTATCAAAACATCCGCGCCAGCACTTATTGCATTAGATAGTAAAAAACTTCCGGAACCACCACAAACAGCCACTCTACGTACTTTTTTTGATCTTAATGCAGTGTGTCTGATCACTTTAGCACCTAATTTTTCCTTCACAAAAGTTAAAAAAGCCAGTTCGTCATAATCGCTCTCCAAATTACCAATCATACCAGATCCAACTTGTGGATGGCTATTGTTTATAGAATACAAATCATAAGCAACCTCCTCATATGGATGTTTCTCGATAAGTGCTGCGAGAATTTTCTGTTCCAGATTTACAGGATAAATAATCTCAATTCTGATTTCTGATTCATGATGTTGCTTGCCAAGCTCACCAACAAATGGTTTAGTTCCTTCGCCGGCCTTAAAAGTGCCAAGGCCAATCACATTATAACTACATTCCGAATAATTTCCTATATGGCCTGCACCCGCTTTGAACAGGGTTTCTCTTAGCTCTTCAGCAAAATTCTCCGGACAAAAAGTGACCAATTTCCGGAGTGAATCTTCTCTGGGTTTTAGTACCCCAGGATTCTTGATCCCAAGTTTATCACAAATTTTTTTATTAACGCCTGTTGATACATGATCCAAATTAGTGTGGATGGCATAAATTGCAATATCATGCTTTATGGCCTTCATCACAACCCTTTCCACATAAGTTCTACCGTTAAACCTTTTTAATCCCTTAAAAACAATTGGATGATGTGAAATTATTAGATTAAAACCTAAGTGAATTGCCTCATCAATAACAGATTCTGTACAATCCAATGAAATAAGAGCCCCTGTTAACTCTTTGTCAGGGTGACCTACAATCAGACCAGAATTGTCATAATCTTCCTGAAAGGCTAGCGGAGCAAGCATTTCTAGAAAAGAGGTAATATCTCTTAAATTCATGATCAAATATACCCCATAAGTTTTGAGTGTAGAAATACTGAAATGATAAAACAACTAAGACAGTATTCCCTTTTACCAAGCAAGATTAATAGGAAATGAGCTTTTAGACTAAAAAATTTCTAAGATCATAAAGGATTTTATTCCCCCTGATTACTCATTATTTTTACAAGTTCTGCACTTTCATATGCCGCCTTTCGATTAAACTCAAGGGTAAGAGATTTGTGGTTTATTACATCTACTATTGTACCTATAAAACACAAGCCCGCTGTCAGAAAATAAAGAATACCCATTCCCATCTTTCCGGTGATAAATCGTTGAATACCCGCAATACCTAAAAAACCGAGTAAGGTAAATAAAAGTATTTCCTGAGCATCCTTTCTTCTATCTGCATAGAACATCACAAAATTTTGAGTCTGACGGGGCGTCATTCCTGAAACCACCTGTTTCAAATAAGAATACTCCTCAAGACCCATACCCTTTAGGTTAATAAGCGGATCGTTTTCCATAGTTAATGTGTTTTGATAATTTTAAATTTAATAGGAATATATTAAATAATTGCATGATCCTGTAAAACAGAATGATAAATGCAGGTATTCCAAACCAATGATTTTCAAAGGATAAGCTGAATTCTCCATGCAATAAATATCGAATAGAACGACCTAGTCCGCACCCCGGACACCAATTAAAACCAAGATTATCTAAGGGACATAAACTCGAATGTGCAGACCCAGAAGCTGTAAATGCCAAAAATAAAATAGCACTTATCCAGATTATTAATTCCAATGGCAAATTGAATATTAATCGATAGAACTGCATTTTAGTCATTATGCTTAAAAGATATTTTTCTGGCTATCTGGATTTGAATTGAATAAATATAGATTAAATTATTTTTTCAAACCAATGATCCAAGTGCTTTTACTGGGATAATCTATTTTTGCTGCACCAAACTGTATATTTGCGTTGAAAATCAGCGTGTGAATATTCGGGATATAATAAATCAGTACAAATCGGACCCCAGAATTGCCATTCTGGCAGAAGCCCTGAATAAAGGGAAAAAGAGTCGGATTCACCTTAAGGGTTTGGTCGGATCAAGCGATTCTGTCCTAGCTACGGCTCTGTATTTTCTGCTTCATAGACATGTGATTTTTGTCCTTCCTGAACGTGAGGAAGCTGCATATTTTTTAAGCGATCTTGAAAATCTACTTGAAAAAGAAATTCTTTTTTTCCCATCATCCTTTAGAAAATCATTTGAATTTACTTTGGTCGATAGTAGTAATGTACTGCAGCGGGCTGAAGTGTTAAATGAACTCAAGCATTCTGCCGAATACGGAAAAATTATCGTTACCTACCCAGAGGCATTAGCCGAAAAAGTGATTGATCGCAACGCTCTAGAAAAAAATACACTTGAAATTGCTGTAGGAAATAAGCTTAGCATTGATTTTATCAATGAATTTTTAATTGAATATGATTTTGAAAGGGTAGATTTTGTATATGAACCGGGACAGTTTTCTGTCAGAGGTGGAATTGTAGATATCTATTCTTTCTCAAATGATCTTCCCTACCGGGTTGAGTTCTTTGCAGATTATATTGAAAGTATCCGAACCTTTGAAATTCAAGATCAGTTGTCTGTTGAACAAGTCAAAAGCATTACCATAGTGCCCAATGTGCAGTCGAAATTTCTCACTGATCATAATATTTCGCTTCTTGAATACATCGATCATGATACTATTATTTGGTTTAAAGATGTAGAGTTTACCTTCGATATTGTCAAAAACGGCTATAAAAAAGCCATAGAGTATTGGAAAGCGCTTTCTAAAGACGACAAACAGCAAAACCCACAATGGATTGATCCAAAATTTAATTTCACAGATGAAAAAATGCTTGCTGATCAGCTTCGCGACTTTCATATTTTGGAATTTGGTAAACAGTTTTATTACCAGGCTGATGAGACGATTAATTTTGAAATAAAACCTCAACCTTCATTTAATAAAGATTTCAACCTGCTTATCCATAATTTTAAAGAAAATGAAAAAGCCGGACTTGAAAATATCATTTTCACCGATTCAACGAAACAAATTGAGCGCTTGTACAGTATTTTTGAAGATTTAAATGCAGGTGTAAAATTCAGTCCGGTTTACCTTTCACTACGAGAAGGCTTTATTGATCATTCCCAAAAGCTAGTCTGCTATACCGATCATCAGATTTTTGATCGTTATTATAAATACAAGTTAAAAAAAGGCTACATACGCAATCAAGCCATCACCCTCAAAGAACTTCGTGAGTTAAAACCCGGCGATTTTATTACACATATTGATCACGGGATCGGTAAATATGCCGGACTTGAAAAAGTCGACGTTAATGGCAGGTCTCAGGAAATGATCCGTTTGGTTTATGCCGATAATGACCTGCTTTATGTCAACATCAACTCTCTGAACCGCATCTCTAAATATTCAGGGAAAGAAGGCACAGTCCCAAAAATGAACAAGCTTGGTACCGATACCTGGGAAAAGTTGAAAAAAACAACTAAAAAAAAAGTTAAAGATATTGCCAGGGATCTGATTAAACTTTATGCAATTAGAAAAGCACAGACCGGAACAGCATTTTCTCCAGACACCTATTTACAAACCGAACTTGAGGCCTCATTCATTTATGAAGATACTCCAGACCAGGTCAAAGCTACAGCAGATGTAAAAAAAGATATGGAATCAGCACATCCTATGGACAGACTGGTTTGCGGGGATGTGGGATTTGGAAAAACCGAAATAGCTATTCGGGCTGCCTTCAAAGCAGTAACTGACAGCAAGCAAGTAGCTATTTTAGTACCAACTACCATTTTGGCCTTACAGCATTTTAAAACATTCCAATCCCGTCTGGAAGATTTTCCATGTACAATCGATTACATCAATCGGTTTAAATCAGCCAAACAGATCAAAGAATCTCTCCAAAAGTTGGCTGAAGGTAAGATCGATATTATCATTGGTACCCACCGGATTGTGAGTAAGGATGTGAAATTTAAAGACCTCGGACTTTTAATTATTGATGAGGAACAAAAATTTGGTGTCGGAGTTAAAGAAAAGCTAAAACAATTCAGGGCAAATGTGGATACCTTGACATTAACGGCCACTCCAATTCCAAGAACATTACATTTTTCATTGATGGGTGCCAGAGATTTGAGCATTATCAGCACCCCTCCTCCAAACCGACAGCCTGTACTAACAGAACTACATGTATTCAATGAAAAATTAATTAAAGAAGCGGTAGAATATGAAATAGACCGTGGCGGACAGGTTTTCTTTATTCATAACCGTGTTCAGGATCTGATGCAGCTGGGTGGACTAATCAATACACTCGTTCCCAAAGCAAGAATCGGTATAGCTCATGGCCAACTGGAAGGGGATGCACTTGAAGATGTAATGCTCAAATTTGTAGGGGGCGATTACGATGTTCTTGTCGCAACTACCATTATTGAAGCCGGTTTAGACATTGCGAACGCCAATACTATTCTGATCAATCATGCGCATATGTTCGGCTTAAGCGATCTGCATCAGATGCGCGGACGTGTTGGCCGCTCGAATAAAAAAGCATTCTGCTACTTGTTGAGTCCGCCTTTATCAACCCTAACCAATGAAGCCCGAAAACGCCTAAGCGCAATTGAAGAATTCTCTGATCTGGGAAGTGGTTTTAATGTGGCGATGCGTGATCTGGATATTCGGGGAAGCGGAAATCTACTGGGTGCTGAACAAAGCGGCTTCATTGCAGAAATCGGCTTTGAGATGTACCATAAAATTCTGGATGAAGCCATTCAGGAATTAAAAGAGGATGAATTCAAAAATCTTTTCAACGATGATAAACCAAGACCATTTATTTCTTTTACTCATGTAGATACTGATTTGGAAGTTCTAATTCCGGATGAATATGTGACCAATATCGCAGAACGATATAATCTATATACAGAGCTTTCAAACATTGAGAATGAAATAGAACTGGATGAATTCAGGCAAAGACTTGCAGATCGATTCGGACCGGTTCCAAAACAGGTTATTGAACTAATTAATACCTGGCGTCTGCAATATCTAGGAAAAATGATCGGGTTTGAGAAAATCAGTTTCAAAAAAGGCGTGCTAAGGGGCTATTTTATCGCTAACAAACAATCTGCTTATTTTGAAACCGCACAATTTGGTCGTGTTCTGGAATTTTTACAAGCTCATCCACGAATAAGCAACTTGAAAGAAGTTAAAAATACTCTGAGGTTAGCTGTAGAACATGTAACTACACTAGACATGGCCATAGAACTATTACAAGAATTAGTTTTAGAATCCGTTGAAAATTAATTTCCAGGTTTAAAGGTTATTGGTAGAACATAGGATGTTCTCACGGGTTTTCCATTTGCCATCCCCGGCCGCCAGACTGGTGAAGATTTAAGCACACGAATTGCTTCTTCATCACATCCACTACCGATACCTCTTACGACTTTAAAATCAGTAAGACTGCCATTTTTTTCTACAATAAAACCAATATAGACCTTGCCTTGAACTTTATTTTGACGAGCCCCTGCTGGGTAACGTAATCTGGATCCAAGAAATTTACCTAAAGCTGTTTGACCACCCTGAAATTCGGGTGCCATCTCAACATTAGCCAAATCATACAGTTTTCCTTCGTACCTAGCTTCAGAGTCAGCGCTTTCAATTGTTTCGCTTGAAGAAGGTTCAACCACTTTTTCAGGAACTGCCAAAACCTGACTGTACTCTGCTTCATCACTAGAGATACTGTCAGAATAGGAACCAAGCGCCGAAACAATAAGATTTTGCATCTCAGCCTCTCTTAGGGAAATAATTTTCCCTTCTTCATTAATCGCCAATTCAAATTTAATGTCAGCACTCACCTCAACATTACGTGAAGCTTGAATGTAACTTACTTTTGCCCAATAGCTTGCAATTAATTCATTGTTAATTCGATCATAATCAAGGCTCGAAACAATCCAGTTAAGATCGTAGTTTTTAAGATCGGCCTTTCGCTTCGCATGTACTTCCTTAAGTCTTGAGTAAGTAAGATTATGGTAATTATAATAGGTTCTGGTAATGGGTGAAAAATAACTCGGGGGATCAAAATAGCCCTTCCTCTGATCATTGTAAAAGGCTTCAATAAATTTAATCAGCGAACCACGAACTTCTTCATCAGTCATGTTTGAGTTTTCAAGAAGAACATCAGAATTGTTATCGTCAATTACTGTCACAACATCTTCCTTTTTGTCTGAAAAAAAAGAATTGACGTCATCAACATATAACGTTAAATAACCCATAATCAGAATTATAAGGCCAAGACCAATAGCCATATATCTCAGTGAAGGGTCTTTTATTACCTCATTCTCTGAGAAATTATCTTGCTGCGATTTACTCTCTCTTTCCAATTAATATTTTTTATAATTTTTATTGATAAAAATCATTCCAATTATTTACCATACAATCTAATCAGAGCTAGGGCGTATAAATAAGATCAGAAAATCTTTACGAAAGACAAATATACAAATACGAGAGGAGCAGCAAGTAATAATCCGTCAAAACGATCGAGCAAGCCACCATGACCAGGTAGAAATGATCCTGAATCCTTGGTTGAAAGACTTCTTTTAAGCATTGACTCTGAAAGATCGCCCAATGTGCCCGAACTGACGATAATTACCGAAACAATGAGCCAGTGAAATAATGCCAGTTCAGTAAAATAAATGCTTAAAATATACCCTGAAAGCATACTGCAAAACAATCCTCCGACAAAACCTTCCCAACTCTTCTTAGGAGAGTGCCTTTCAAATAATCTGTTCTTGCCTAAAGTAATTCCGAAGAAATAGGCTCCAGTATCATTAGACCATAATATGATTAGAAATGCAAGGGGAAAATGCCAGGAATAATCACCATCCATAAAACCCAGCCCATAGAAAAAACAAAAAGGAAGTGCAGCATACAGTACACCAAAAATGGTATAAGCAATATTATGAAAAGGATTTTTGAAATCCCTGTAAAGTTCAGCGATGATAATTAAAATAAAAGCTGGAACACAAGTAAGGAACAATACGATCGGAGCATCATTAAGAAAATAAAAACTGAGTGGTAAATAAATGCTAATTACCAAAATCCATCCCAATACGCTACGGGGTTTCAAACCATCCGTACGAACGAGTTTATAAAACTCCTCTGTGCTGAATAAACTAAGCAGCAGAAAAAAAACAGTAAAAGTGTAAGCACCCAATAAAAGTGAGGCAAGCATTACCGCTACAAAGAAAAATGCTGTAATTGCTCTTGTTTTCATTTATAATTCATTTTTAATTATGATTTCAAGTGAGTTCTGAAAATCATCCTCATGTATATAAACTTCAACTTCCCCAATACGGTATGGAAAGCCTTGTTTATTAATTAGTATCGTCTCTATTTCATGATCAATTAATACCTGCTTTACAAGTTCAGATTTAAAAAAATCAGAAGAAGTATAAATTTTAACCCAACCCGCTTCCATCCAGACTATCGCTTTTATTTTCGATTAATTTTTGTGTGTATCTGTAAAAATACCGGATTGATACAATAAATATGATCAAACTGATGCTGATTAATGCCGGACTAGAAGGTTCTGATTCAAACATTTTATCAATTGAAAGTCCCTGTTGCTGATACCAAAATGCTGTAAAAACCGCTAGCGCATTATTCAAAAAATGACCCAGAATTGGAAGCCACAGACTTCCACTCCAAACAAAAAGATAGCCGAACAGTGCACCTAGAAACATTCGTGGGAAAAATCCATAGAACTGAAAATGTATTGAACTGAAAATAATCGCAGTCAGCCAAATAGCAACATGATAATTTCTGAACCATCGTGTGAAAATTGGCTGAAATCCCCCCCTGAAAATAAGCTCTTCCCCAAAAGCAGGAATAATCGCAAGCATAAGTAAATTCACAAGTAACGCAGAAAAAGAATTCATAACAATAAACTTTTTTGTTAAAAACTCCATTTTCAACTCCTGTTGCAGCATCCATGCTTCTACTTCTTTGAGAAAAGAAGGAAGTTTCATTCCCTTATTTAAAAGCGTGGTATATTCAAGTGCAGGACTTGCCGCAAGCATAATAACAATGGTGAGCAAAACCAGATAAGCCGGAACTGGTATAATTTTAAGATATCCAAGCCAATCCCTGTTCTGGAGTTTAGCGTAAATCAGGGCTGGTATAACAAACATACCAATGGATGAAAAAATCTGAACCATTTTGATCATATCTAGGTTGATCGGATCATCTGACGACAGCTTATCTATTACCCCTGCACCGTAAATAAAGTAACTAAGAACGATAGCCAAAATGCTAAAAACAATAGCCCCTACCAAAATAAGTAATAGCAAAAGGATTATTGACTCAAAAGGATTACGTTCAGTTGACGGAGATTTGAACATGCTTGTATTTTATTTGTAATTTTGCAATTTATATTAATAACACAAAGTTGAAAGATAGGTAATGTCTGTTAAGATTGGAAATATTGATTTAGGGGATTTTCCGCTTCTGCTGGCACCAATGGAAGATGTTAGTGATCCTCCATTCCGTTTCGTTTGTAAACAAAATGGAGTGGATATGATGTATACTGAATTTATTTCTTCAGAGGGTCTGATTCGCGACGCAGCAAAAAGTAGGGCAAAACTCGATATATTCGAATATGAACGACCTATTGGAATACAAATTTTTGGCAGCGATATAGAAAGCATGGCAGAAGCAACCCGGATTGCTACAATGGCAAAGCCGGATCTCATGGATATTAATTATGGTTGCCCGGTTAAAAATGTGGCCTGTCGTGGTGCTGGAGCAAGTTTATTGCAGGATATTGACAGGATGGTAAAAATGACCAAAGCGGTGGTTGAGGCCACTCATCTTCCGGTTACTGTAAAAACACGTCTTGGCTGGGACGACAATACAAAAAATATCTATGAAGTCGCAGAACGTCTTCAGGATATTGGTATTAAGGCATTAACTATTCACGGCCGAACACGTGCCCAGATGTATAAAGGTGAAGCCGACTGGACATTGATCCGGGAGATCAAAAGAAACCCAAGAATCAAAATTCCGATATTTGGCAACGGGGATGTAAACTCCATAGAAAAAGCAGCGAATTGGCGCATGGAATATGAAGTTGATGGTATTATGATCGGAAGGGCAGCCATTGGTTATCCCTGGATATTCCGTGAAATAAAACACTTTTTTAAAACAGGTGAACACTTACCTGAACCTACGATTACTGAAAGAGTGGAGGTTTGTAAAACCCATCTCGATAAATCAATTGAATGGAAAGGACCTAGAGTGGGTATTTTTGAAATGAGAAGACATTACGCCAATTATTTTAAAGGTATTCCCGACTTTAAAGAATATCGAATGAAATTGGTTTCTCTTGAAAATGTCGATCACATTTATGAGGTTCTTCATGAAATTAATGAACGATTCCAAACAGAAATGGCCTGATTATTGGGTTTATTTTTATATTGCCTTCAATTAAAACCAACAACTATGGTGACCAAGATTACTGATGGGGTAAAAATATCGGTAGAAACCATTTACCAACCCGAATATTCTAATCCTGCAAATGAACATTTTATGTTTGCTTACAGGGTTAATATTGAAAATATGACAGAATATAGTGTTCAGTTACTAAATCGTCACTGGCATATTTTTGATTCAAACGGTACTAAAAGAGAGGTAAAGGGCGAGGGTGTGGTTGGTCTACAACCAATTATCGAACCTGGCGACAATCACGAATACGTATCAGGGTGTAATCTAAAAACCGATATGGGAAGTATGAAAGGATCCTATGAAATGAAAAGAATTGTTGATGGCCGTAAATTCCGTGTCAATATTCCTGAATTTTATTTGATTTCTCCTTATAAAATGAATTAATCTGTAATAAAACAAAAAGCCCCTTTATGAATTCATAAAGGGGCTTTTCTATTTAAATCATCTGAGTTCTGAGTAAGGCAGTTTAACAAACAAGCTTATAATAACTCAAATATTCTCTAGAGCCAGTTAATTTGATATTGAAAAATAATCCCTGTGTTTTATAGGATCCTTCAACCCTTTCCTCCAAAGTATTTCCGGCAAGAAATCGTTGTCATTCCAGCGAAAGCTAGAACCTCCACTCACAAGGTTTATTTTACCTGAAGCAGTTTTTCATTGGGACTACAAGCCGGCCATAGTAGCATTTGCAATTTGAAATAAAGCCGGGTGACAGCTTAAGCTTCTATTCCCTTCTTCCCATTAACATACTGGCGTAATAAACCAATGTTGCCAATGAACCCAGCGCCGCAACAACGTAAGTCATTGCAGCCCACCATAGTGCGTCTTTAGCTTGATCATTTTCTACACTGGTTTGCATTATACCACGATTGCTTTGCAGCCATGCCAAAGCCCTATTACTTGCATCAAACTCAACCGGAAGGGTAATGAAAGCAAACAAGGTTACCACAGCGAGGGCTACAACACCAATTGCAAGAACGGTAATGTCTCCTGAAAAAATAAGAAGCATCACACCAATCATCAATGCCCATTGTGTTATTTTTGAAGCTAAATTAACAGCTGGAACAACTGACGACCTAAACTTTAACCAGCTGTACGCTTTTGCATGCTGAACAGCATGACCACATTCGTGTGCAGCAACTGCCGCTGCAGAAACACTGCGGCCATGGTATACCTCCGGACTCAAGTTTACAGTCCGGTCTGCCGGATTGTAATGATCTGATAACTGGCCCTCGGCAGAAATAATCTGAACATCATATATTCCATTATCCTTTAACATTTTATCAGCGATGTCCTTTCCGCTCATTGCTGAACCTAAAGGCATTTCAGAGTATTTCTTAAATTTGCTTTTAAAACGCCACTGGACAGCAAAACTAACTACCGCAATGACAATCATTAAAATTAATCCCATAGTTTTTATTTTTTATAAACTCATTCAATAACCATTCCCAATAAAAATAATCACAAATAATTTACCTTTAGACTATATGTCCAATCTTTTTTCTTACTGGGAACAGAAATCATTCTTATCCGGCTTTGATGTGATTATCATTGGCAGTGGAATTGTAGGTTTAAGTGCTTCACTGTATCTAAAGTTAAAACAGCCTTCATTAAAGATAGGAGTTCTTGAATCGGGTTTTCTACCTGCAGGAGCAAGTACAAAAAATGCTGGTTTTACGTGCTTTGGAAGCATTTCTGAGCTTGAAATTGAATTGGAATCGGGGTCAGAGAATGAGGTTTTGAATAGGATAGATATGCGTTGGAGGGGTCTGGAAAAGCTCAGAAAAAATCTTGGAGATTCTGCAATTTGCTTTGAACAAAATGGGGGTTATGAACTATTTAAAAACAAGGAGGCCGACTTCGCACATCAATGTATTGATAGGATCCCATGGTTTAATTCATTTTTGAAACCTGTCATTAGAAAACATGACATTTATGCAGTTTCATCTGATAAAATTGCAGAATCAGGCATGAAGGGAATTTTTAAAATCATAAAAAATAAGTACGAGGGCCAAATTGATACCGGAAAAATGATGAGCGCCTTACTCTCGAGGGTACAGGGACTGGGAGTAAATGTTTTTAATAATTGCCTGGTACAAAAAATTGATAATGCTTCAGATTATAAAAACATCATAACCAATCAGGGGGTATTTAAATCTAGATCTATTATTGTTGCAACGAATGCCTTTGCTAAAAATCTTATTCCTGAACTCGATGTTACTCCGGGCAGAGGTCAGGTTTTAATCACAGCGCCAATAAAAGATCTGAAAATAAAAGGCGCCTTTCATTACAATAGGGGTTATACCTATTTCAGAAATATAGATGATAGAATATTGCTGGGTGGAGGACGTAACCTTGATTTTAAAGGAGAAGAAACCCATGAACCCGGAGTGACACCCATTATTCAAAATGAACTTGAAAAATTATTATATGAAACCATAATACCGAGACAAAAACCAAAAATTGAATACCGCTGGAGCGGGGTAATGGGCTTTGGAAAAGATTTGAGCCCCATAATAAAACAAATTTCACCCGGTGTATTCTGTGCAGTAAGATGCAACGGAATGGGAGTAGCAATGGGTAGTATTTTGGGTGAACAGGTTGCTGATATGATTCA
This sequence comes from Daejeonella sp., assembly GCA_044341405.1. Classification (GTDB taxonomy): domain Bacteria; phylum Bacteroidota; class Bacteroidia; order Sphingobacteriales; family Sphingobacteriaceae; genus Daejeonella. The sequence goes on from JBIIRT010000009.1 coordinate 13,078, forward strand.
TATTTAATCTTGACCTGCTTTTTACTTATGATAAATTAAAGAAATGGAAATCTACATTTTAACTGCAGCAGCTATAATTATTGTTGTTTTGTTTTTTCTCATACGCTCAAAACCCAAATTAGATACGCGCGGTCTGGAAGAATTACATCAACTCAAATCTGAGAATGAAGAATTAAAAATAAGTCTGGCAAAAGCTCAAGAAAAGACAGAAAATATAAAATCAGAACAAGATTATTTAAGAAAAGAATTAAACGCCGAACGCGAAAAACTATCTGATACCCTGCGTTCATTGGAAAGTTCACGTGCTTATTTACAGGCTCAAAAGGAAAAAATAGACGAGCAAAAGTCTGAAATCAAAAATAATCAGGAAAAATTTAATAAGGATTTTGAACTGATTGCTTCCCGTATTCTGGAAGAAAAAAGCATAAAATTCACTGAACACAGTCGGGTTAATCTTGACCTCATTATTAAACCTCTTCGCGAAAATCTCAAAACCTTTGAAGATAAAGTAGACAAGGTTTATAAAGCTGAATCGGATGAGCGAAATATTCTTCGCGGACATATCAATCAGCTCATTGAGCAATCTAGCCTGATGAATCAGGAAACCAAAAACCTTACAAAAGCCCTCAAAGGAGACAGCAAAAAGCAGGGAAACTGGGGTGAGATGGTACTGGAAAGGGTTTTGGAGCGATCTGGTCTTGTTAAAAATCAAGAGTACCGCATACAGGCCTCCCATCAATCATCTGATGGCAGTCGCTTTCAGCCGGATGTTGTAATTGATCTTCCGGATGAAAAACATCTCATTATTGATGCAAAGGTTTCTCTCACTGCTTACGAGCGACTGGTTAACTGTGAAGGTGATGAAGACCGCAATTTGTTCATCAAGCAGCACATTAGCTCTATTCGGAATCATATTATTGAACTTTCATCAAAAAATTACAGTGACTTGTATAAGATCAATTCTCCTGATTTTGTGATGTTATTTATTCCAATTGAATCCAGTTTCAGTATTGCTGTTCAGCACGATGCTGAGTTATTTAATTTTGCCTGGGACAGGCATGTGGTTATTGTAAGCCCTTCTACTTTACTTGCTACATTACGAACCATTGCAAGTATGTGGAAACAAGAACGCCAAAACCGAAATGTGATGGAAATTGCCCGACTTGGTGGTGAAATGTATGATAAATTTATTGGTTTTATGACCGATATGGAAAGCCTCGGGAAAAACATTAAACAAAGCCAAGATGCATACGATAAGGCTATCAGTAAATTATCCACCGGAAGAGGTAACCTTAGTAGTACTTCTGAGAAAATAAAAAAACTAGGAGCCAGAACCGCAAAGCAGCTGGATCAAAAGTTCATTAGCGAAGACGAGGATTAATTGCTTTTAATTTGTTCGGGCAAGAGTTTAAAATAGGTTGCCACAAATCGATTATTAACACGCGTTCCCTTGATTTCAGCTTTGCGTATTTTTTGACAAAAACCGTCCTTGGCATGAGCGTCTCCGTGGTCATCAATCTTGGTTCCATCTACAAAATAGGATTTTCCATCGATCCGAACAGCAAGATTACAACCCTTGCCCTCCATCTTAAACTGACACTGCCCACAGGAGGCTTCTGCAATTAACATCTTGTCTGCTTTAAATGGCTTGGTTTGCGCATTTACAGCACTGTATATCAAGCACATGAAGAAAATAAAAAGTCCTTTTTTCATATTCCAATAGTTCTAATAAATCTCCGCATTTGAAATCAATGGGCAGGCTTTTGAATCATCGATACTTATCCTTATTCTTGAGGTAATCACGGGATCTATTTTCAATATTCTTTTATAGCCTATCGTTGTTGCCTTGGCAACATTCTGCCAGACACCATCTTTCCAAATATCCACAGTAAATGCTTTTACCCTTTGCCCAAGCCGAATATATTCTTGCAAAACAATGTATTTAACTTTTTTTTCCTTGCCCAAATAAATTTCAAAGCCTCCTGTTTTCAGATTATCATCCGTTGCCCAGTAGGTATCTTTTTTACCGTCGGTAATCATTTTACCTGCATAATTAGTGGAATTGGATCGAACCGTGCTGGTCTCTACTTTGGCCCCTTTAGCAATATTAATCGCAAACTCCGTATCAAGCAGTTTTTTATACCCTTTCAAGGATTCAATGTCTTTTTCGTGGAATAGTCCGCGTTGATCAGGAGGAATATTAAGTAAGAGCGTTGAGCCACGTCCAACTGAACTCAAGTAAATATCAAACAACTGCTCTGCAGTTTTTACTTTAGCATCCTCATTGGCATGATAAAACCATCCCGGACGGATTGAAACATCAACCTCTGCCGGTATCCATTTATCACCATTTGCTGAACCAGAATTTAGAATATCCGATATCCCGGATTTACCTGCATGTAAGGTATCCGTTGAAATAGTATTCCAGTTTGTCTCACCGGCAATACCGCGTTCATTACCCACCCATCTAACTCCAGGGCCCGCATCACTAAAAAAAATAACGTTTGGCTGGATACTTCGGACTATATCCAATGTTTTGGGCCAGTCGTAATAAGTCGATGCGTTTATTTTGCGGATTTCCCGTGAACCCCCATAATAGCCATCCCCGCCATTTGCACCGTCAAACCACATTTCGAAAACCGGGCCGTAGTTAGTAAATAATTCCTTAAGCTGATTACGGTAATAGTCTAGATAAGCGGGTTTACCATATTCTGGATGATTTCGATCCCATGGAGAAAGGTACACCCCAAATTTCAGTCCGTACTTTTTCGAAGCCTCGGCTGTTTCTTTAATAATATCGCCTTTACCATTCATATAAGGACTATTTTTTATAGAATGTTCTGTGTATTTACTGGGCCAGAGGCAAAATCCATCATGGTGCTTAGTTGTTAAAATAAGGGTTTTAAACCCCGTTTCTTTCAGCACTTTAGCCCATTGTCTTGTATCCAGAGCAGTTGGATTAAATATAGATTCTTTTTCATCGCCATATCCCCACTCCAGACCAGTGAACGTGTTGGTTGTAAAATGTACAAATGCATTGGTCTCCATCTCATGCCATTGCATCTGCTCTTCAGTAGGCAAAGGTAAAACAGGAGCTGGTGCATCAGCCTTCTCGGACTGGGCATTAACCGCTTTTGAAAAAATCAGAAGAAATAAAATCAGTTTGAAGGTTCTTGGATACATCTTATTAATATTTGCCTAAATGTAAAATTCTAATAACAATCTCTAATTCAATTATGATCCCCTTTTAACGAGTTCCATCCCTGCGCTTTTATTGGGTGAACCTTTTCTGATTTTGAAATCAGATTACAGCCGGCCGAGACTTCGGTTATGTGTCCGATAATTGAAATATCAGGATTATTCCGGATTTTTTCATAATCCGCCTGCTTAACAGTAAAAAGTAATTCATAATCTTCGCCACCGTTTAGAGCACAAACTGTTGGGTCAATTCCGAAATCACGGGCGGTGTCATAAGTCATTGGGTCTATCGGGATTTTTTCTTCATATAAATTACATCCCTTATCCGATTGCTTGCAAATATGGAGGATCTCAGAAGCAAGTCCATCCGAAATATCAATCATGGCGGTCGGTTTGATCTTCATCAGTTTCAAAGATTCCACAATATCTTTTCGGGCCTCGGGCTTCAATTGCCGTTCAACTATATAATCCTTACCTTCCAGGTCGGGCTGTATGTTGGGGTTTTCAAGAAAAATACCCTTCTCGCGTTCCAGTAGTTGCAAACCGATATATGCCCCGCCCAAGTCGCCCGATACACATAAAAGATCACCCTCGTTGGCACCGCTTCTGTAGCAGATGTCCTTCTCATCAGCAAAACCGATACTGGTTACACTAATCACAAGGCCTTGTTTTGATGAAGTGGTATCGCCTCCGACAAGATCAACTCCAAATTTTTCACAGGCAATATTGATTCCCTGATACAATTCTTCGACAGCCTCAAGTGGAAATTTGCTCGATAACCCGATAGAAACCGTTACCTGGGTTGCTGTTCCATTCATTGCATAAATATCACTTAAATTAACCTGAATGGCCTTGTAACCTAAATGTTTTAGGGGTGTATAAGATAAATCAAAATGGATTCCTTCCAGTAAAAGATCTGTAGATATCAGTGTTTTCTTTCCTTCAAAGCCTAATACTGCAGCATCGTCTCCAATAGCTTTTACTGTACTTTTATTTTTGACATCAAAATTCTTGGTCAAATGGTCGATCAGGCCAAATTCACCCAATTGCTCAATCTCTGTGCGTCCTTTATTTTCAAACATAATTTGCTTTTAAAAATACAAAGGTGCTAATTTTTTAAGGAAGCAAAGTTTTGGGATTATGGCAATTTATACACAAGTTTTAACTTGTTGTATTCGGATTGTGGCAACTGAACCAGTATAGGGTTCTTCTTTTTATCAAGAAAGCCGATCAGTTTTAATATATCAGATTCCTTCATGGCGGTACAGCCCGCTGTTGGCTCGGTGCCTCCACTCCAGATATGCATAAAAATACAGGATCCCATGGCGGGAATTGCGGGATTTACGTTATAATCTACAAAAACCCCAAACTTGTACACATCGCTTTTCATGCGCATGGTTTCTGCCGAAGTCCAGTCTTTTTTAATGGTATCTGTCTTAACAATCTGATTATAATAGGCTGATTTTGAATCATCTACACAAAAAGTTTTATTATCTACTTTCAAAGAGCTCATTTTTGAAAGAATATCATCATAACCAAACAAGCCACTTAACTGAAAGATCCCCGCAGGGGAATTTCCATCACCCTCCGACTTTAATTTACCCCTGTTCAATTCTTCTTTGTGTAAACCCCTTCCCCAAGCCATACCGCTTCTGCCAGTTACGATTGGGATTTGGGTAAAAACGGGCTCCCAATAATTTCCTTTGTATTCGTAAACAGACATTCTGCCTTCAATCTTATTCCATGAATCTGTGGTTACCACGATCAACTGGTTGGTTTGAAATCTGGTATTGAAATCAACTGGCTGTTGGTAATAAATAGATAAAATGAGAAAGTATAATGAAATAATAAAATTCATGAGTATTTATACCGCAGTTTTAAGCCAGTTTTTACCTTCTGTAAACCTAGTGACCAACATGGCGGAAACAGTATCACCTGTAGCATTTAAAACGGTTGCCATGGGATCAACAAGAGTGCCAATGATCATCACCACAGGTAACATTTCAACAGGAAAACCATAAACTGTCATTACCAAAATCTCACCTATATAACCCCCGTTTGGAATTCCCCCTTCCACCATGCTAACAATAATTGTTATACCCAGGGCCATTAAGATCGTACCAGGATCCATAAAATCCTTTCCCATTATCGCAAAAACAGCTGCAATTTTTATTATGGACGAAACACTTGAGCCATCTTTATGAAGCGGAGCCCCAAGAGGAATGACCAGATTAGAAATATGTTCGGGTATTTTCATAGCCCGGGCGGCTGCAAGGTTTGCTGGTATTGTTGCTACACTACTACAGGTACTCACTGCCGTAAATGTTGGAACAATATTATTCTTCCAAAAGATCTTAACTCCCTGACTACCTGCAGCTATAAACGCATATATCGTAAAGAAAAAGAAAAAATAGAACGTGCAAAAACCATAATATATCGCCATTGAATGACCATAGGTTCCGAATAGCTGTGGTCCAAAAACGCCTACCTGATATGCAAAATAAGCTCCTAAACCGATCGGGGCAAGCTTCATGATCATAATTAGAAATTGCTTCATTACCTCATCGCCTGCACCCAGAAACTTTTTGAAAGGATCAGCCGAATCACCAGCCCTCAGGGTTGCAAAACCAATAAATAATGAGAAAATAATGAACGCAAGCATGCTTTTCCGGGATAATAATTCATTAAACTCATTAACCGTCAACAGACTGGTAGCTTGTTCTCCAAAACTAGTTTTATGCACCACTTCTATAACTTGACTTGTGGTGTCAATATTCTGTGGTAGCGGAAAAATCCATACAGTAAAAATGGTTAGTATTGCCGAAATTAGTACTGTACCTAGGAAAACCAAGATCATCACGATCATAACCTTACCCATTTTTTTTGAGCGGTCAATATTTGCAATGGAAGAAGATATTGCGAAAAAGATAAGAGGAATTACAGCTGTGAAAAGAAGATTTAAAAATATATCCCCGATTGGTTTAATAACCTCAACTTTCTTACCTAAAAAAAGACCTAAAAAAGTTCCAAGAATTATACCAATGAGGAGCTTGATAATGCTGGCATAATTCTTTAAAAAACCACCCGTACTTTCATTCATTTTTTATAAACCTAGTTTTGCAGATATATCGAGCATTCGTTCAATTGGAAGTATAGCTCTTTTTATAACGTCTGCCGGTACTGTCACTTCAGGGAAACCGTTTTTTATACATAAATAAAGTTTTTCTAGTGTATTTCTTTTCATATGCGGACAATCATTGCATGCACATGAATTATCAGGCGGAGCTGGAATAAATATTTTATCCGGACTAGCTTTCTCCATCTGATGAAGTATACCACTTTCTGTAGCTACGATAAATTCTTTGGCAGAATTATTAATAGTATATTTTAATAAACCAGTAGTAGATCCTACGTAATCTGCCATTTTTAATATAGCCTCCTCACATTCAGGATGTGCTATAAATTTAGAATTAGGGTGTCTATTTTTTAATTTTAATATACGCTGCTGTGAAAAAATTTCATGAACCATACAAGCCCCATTCCATAAAACAAGTTCCCTACCTGTTTTCTTAGCTACATAAGCTCCCAAGTTTTTATCAGGTCCAAATATTATTTTCTGATCTTTAGGCAGACTTTCCACAATCTGTACTGCATTTGATGACGTACAAACTATGTCACTCATTGCTTTTAGCTCAGCTGTACAGTTTACATAAGTTATTACTAAATGATCCGGGTACTTTTCTTTAAATTTTGCAAATAATTTTGGCGGACAACTATCTGATAATGAACATCCAGCCTTTAAATCTGGTAATAATACTTTCTTAGATGGCGATAATATTTTTGCGGTTTCTGCCATAAAATGAACACCAGCAAACACAATTACATCTGCATCTGTCTTGGCCGCCTGCTGAGATAATCCCAAACTATCTCCAATAAAATCTGCAATATCTTGTATATCAGGCTCCTGATAATAATGCGCCAAAATAACCGCGTTTTTTTCTTTTTTTAATCTGCTTATTTCAGAAAAAAGATCAAGAGTTGGATCTATTGGCTCATCAATAAAACCTTTAATATTTAATTCTTCTAAGGTATTCATTTATCAACTATTCAATAATTATAATTTATATTATATATAAGAATCTTATTGTTTATTAGAGTGTTGGTATTGTGAATAATAAAATCTTTTTTTTAGTGTATTAATTGTTTTTAATTATTTCTCCACAAATTCTAAACAATTATTGTTATGTAAAGTATTGATTATTAAATCTTTTAATTATTATATATTTTTTTTTAATTTTTTTTTGTTGACTTTTTATCTTACCTAAAAAGTGGAATACTCACAAGTTTTTGCTTATAACTAAATCAAAAATAAGGTAAATTTGGCTCATTGAATATATTTATAAGTCTGATTGTAAATTAATCAACCAGAATTGGTACTAAATTAACATCATACAATAGCTTGTTAACATCTATATTCATATATAAATTTCTATAAATCTCTTTCATGAAAAATGTTGATTTTTTAGTAGTAGGTTCTGGTATAGCAGGATTAAGTTTTGCTTTAAAAGCGGCCAAATACGGCAAGGTTCTGATACTTACAAAGGCAAATGAAGATGAATCTAACACTAAATATGCGCAAGGTGGTGTGGCTGTTGTTGTGGATAAGGAAGAAGATTCGTTCGAAAAACATATTGATGATACCTTAATTGCTGGTGACGGACTTTGTGATCCAAAAATAGTTGAAATAGTTGTTAAAGAGGGGCCTGATCGAATTGATGAAATTATAAGGTATGGTACTCATTTTGATAAGACTAAACAGGGAATTTTTGACCTCGCTAAAGAGGGTGGTCATTCCGAAAGTCGTGTACTGCATTATAAGGATATTACTGGTTTTGAGATTGAGAGAGCACTTTTGAAGCAAATACATAATGATCCTAATATTGAAATTCTAACTCATTATTTTGCCGTTGAATTAATTACTCAACATCATATAGGTGAATTTGTTGATCGAAAATCAGATGATATCGAGTGTTATGGTGTTTATGCACTCGACACCTCAACCAATAAGGTTGATAAGTTTTTATCCAGAGTTACATTAATGGCTTCAGGTGGAGCTGGACATATTTATTCAAATACTACTAATCCTGTTATAGCAACCGGAGATGGAATAGCGATGGCTTATCGTGCAAAGGCGAAAGTAAGAAATATGGAATTTATACAATTTCATCCAACGGCACTTTATAACCCAGGTGAATATCCATCATTTTTAATCTCAGAAGCTGTTCGTGGTTTTGGAGGGGTTCTTAAAACTAGAAATGGTAATGAATTTATGCAAAACTATGATGAGAGAGGCTCGCTGGCTCCTAGAGATATTGTTGCCAGAGCTATTGATGCAGAAATGAAAAAGTCTGGTGATGATTTTGTATATCTGGACATCAGACACCGTGCTAAGGCAGATATTTTATCACATTTTCCTAACATATATGCCAAATGTCTCAGTATAGGCGTTGACATGACTCACGATTTAATACCCGTTACTCCTGCAGCTCATTATATGTGCGGTGGCATTTTGGTTGATGAGAATGGTAGGTCATCCATTCATAGACTTTATGCTTGTGGGGAATGTACCTCAACGGGTTTGCACGGTGCTAATAGATTAGCGTCAAATTCTTTACTTGAAGCACCTGTGTTTGCTCATCGGATATTTGAAGATTCTATTAAGTTTTTTAAGTCCTATGAAATACCGGGAAATATTCCTGAATGGGACGAGACCGATACTAAGTTATCAAACGAGGATATTCTTGTTACCCATAATCTTCGTGAAACGCAAAAAGTAATGAGCGACTATGTTGGTATTGTTAGATCTGATTTTAGACTGGATAGGGCAATGAGAAGGTTAGGATTACTATATGAGGAAACAGAAAGTTTTTATAAAATGACAACATTGTCTGTAAAATTGTGTGAACTTAGAAATGTAATCCAGAATGCATATATTGTAATAAAGTCGGCAATGATGCGAAAGGAAAGCAGAGGACTCCATTATACAACGGATTATAAACCTCATGCTCTAGATCCAAAGGACACTGTTTTTTAATATTAAGCAATGACACTTATATTACCAGTCAAGAATATTTATCCTGAGATCGGATCAAATTGTTTTTTAGCCGAGAACTGTACAATTGTTGGTGATGTTGTTATTGGGGATAATTGTTCAGTTTGGTTTAATGCAGTAATAAGAGGTGATGTTAATTACATAAGGATTGGAAATAATACCAACATTCAAGATGGAGCTGTTATTCACTGCACGTATCAGAAGGCAGCAACGGAAATTGGAAATAATGTTTCTGTTGGTCATAATGCACTCGTTCATGGATGTAAATTACATGATCATGTATTAATAGGTATGGGAGCAATTGTGATGGACCATGCTATTGTAAACGAGTATTGTATTATAGCCGCCGGTGCAATTATTTTGGAGAATATGGTTTGCGAGTCTGGTTATCTTTACGCTGGAATACCAGCAAGGAAGATTAAACCGCTAACTGATCAGCAAATGGAAATGCTGTCAAAGCTACCGGAAAATTATAAATTGTACTCTTCCTGGTTTATTTAGGATCTGGAATAGAAATTTTTTCTTCCAAATCCCAGTTTGGTCGTAGTGATATCGTTTTTTCAAAGGTCCAGGTATTTTCAGGCTGTTTCCGCTCTTTTATATTTCCTGTATCCCATTCCCCATTAGTATTAGCATCATATATTACGCGGATCAAGTACTTAGCTGTTGGATATCGTATGTAATTTAAAACACTATTTTTTCTTATAGTGGTTTGTTTAAGAACATCTTTTTTTTCATTTAACCATTGAATTAAATAAGACTTTGATGTATCCGGAACGCTAACATTTATGGATATACTACCGTAGTTATCTTCTATATCTAGCTCAAATTTTTTGGTATACACTTTGGACTTTGTCCCTAAAATATCCGTAAATGCGTTTTCTGCTAGTTTTAAGGTGTATTGTTTTTTAATTTTCCAAGGATATCTCAAGCTGTATGATTTTAAAGATCCTGGGTTTTTAATTAATTGATATCCTTTTGTTACTACAGAGTCTTCCAATAGTGTAATTTGCGATTCCTGATAGGATTGTATTGGTGATGTAAATTTCAGCGATAATTCTGAACCGGGTCTTATTTTGCCAGCCGTTAAATTGTCTGATGCAACTAGAGACCTTACGTATGTGTCTCTTTTACTTCTTCTTAAAGTCACGGTGTCAATTGCTTTTCCTGCAGAGTTTACAACCACATCTATTGAATCAAAAGTTAATTCTGGTAACCATATTGTAGCTGAATCTCGCTTTAAATTGAATTCAACTGTTTTGTCTTTGTCTATATTAGCGGGTTCTATAATGCTTAGTGTAGGTGCTGATATTGGTTTATTAAACGTTAAACTTATTCTGCCATCACCCTCTATGCGCCTATCTTTTATTGTAAGTACAGAAGGGTATTCTTTAAATACTTGTAATGTTATGCCGCTAGTGTCTTTTGTTAGCTTTATTGGATTATTTAAAAAACCAATTTCTTCGTTTTCTGCATTATATATTCTATCACCACCTTGTTCTAATAGAGCATACAATCTGTAAGTGTTTTCTCTTAGGTTAGACAATTTGAATGTTCCTGCTGTATCGGTTATGTTGAACACACTTGCTTTCTTTTTACCGAATAAGGAATCTTGATTTACGGGTAAAATGAACACCGTAACATCTTTCAACTTTTCTTTGGTTAGTGCATTAATTACTTTTCCTGATATAGAAAGTGAATCAATTTCATTTCCGGTTGAAAACACATAGGAATAATTTTTAAGAATGTTACTTTCATTGACATCCGTAATTGCTTTTCCAAAATTGATTGAATAAGTTGTGTTTTCTTCTAGTTTTTGTTTAAACTCTATTCCTAGATTTTCTTTTTTTACCCTAAATTCTGGTGGTATATCTATTGCGGGCGATATGCTTATTTCTGTGTATTCATTAGCGAGTTTTATAAACTCGTTAAATTCTATTTCAACTTTTTCTGAAACGAAATTCTTTGTGAAATTTTTTGGGTTTTCTTCAACTATGCCAGGAGGTATAGTATCTTTTGGTCCGCCAGTTGGTGACTGCATGCTCGCGCAGCCCGATACAAATGTAGCCAGCCAGAATAGCCCAATTGAATAAACAAAAATTATTCTTTTAATATTATTTACCATTTATAAGCCTTATAGACGATTTTCTGTTTTTTTGGATGCTTGTTATTAACCGAGCCGAGAAAGTTGCGTATAGGTCATTATTTAAAGCCGGTTATTTTTTATAATAAACACTTGATTATCAAGTGTTTATTGTTTATCTGGCCATATGAACCATTAAAACGGAAATATCTGAAGGAGATACACCCGAAATGCGCGAAGCCTGACCCAGCGTTCTTGGTTTGATTTTCATTAATTTTTCTCTTGCTTCTTTGGACAAAGAAACGAGATCAAGATAATTAAATTCTGGATTTATGGTCTGATCTTCCATTCGCTTCATTTTGTCTACTATCTCTAATTCTTTTTCAAAGTAGCTTTCATATTTTACTTTTATTTCTGCCTGTTCTACTGTTTCTTTATCAAATTGATTTATTAACTCATTGAAATTATTGTCTGCTCTTTTAATATTATCAAATCCAATTTGTGGTCTGGTTATTAATTGAAGCATTTTTACGTTCTGGGAAATTCCTGGTGTTCCCTGCTCGTTGAGTATTTCATTAATTGAGTCTGGAGAGATTGAGGTGTTTTTCAAATAGGTTACAATGCGATCCGCATTTTCTATTTTCCTTTCTACTTTATTAAGTCTTTCATTTGAAACTAAACCCAATTTATGTCCGAGTGGAGTTAGTCTTATGTCTGCGTTGTCTTGTCTTAATAACAACCTATGTTCTGCTCTAGATGTAAACATTCTATAGGGTTCTTCTGTTCCTTTTGTAACGAGATCGTCTATCAGTACCCCTATGTATGATTCGGACCTCTTTAAAATCAATTCTTCTTGATTGTTTATTTTAAGATGGGCATTAATTCCGGCCATAAATCCTTGGCAAGCCGCTTCTTCGTAACCTGTAGTCCCGTTTATTTGGCCAGCAAAGTACAAGTTGTTTATTTTTTTTGTTTCTAGTGTTAACCCAAGCTGAGTAGGTGGAAAATAATCATATTCTATGGCATAACCAGGTCGGAACATTTTAGCTTTCTCAAAACCAGGGATTTTTGTTAATGCCCGGTATTGTACATCCTCTGGTAAAGATGTTGAGAAACCATTAACGTATATTTCAACTGTGTTCCAGCCTTCCGGTTCTACGAAGATCTGATGCCTTTCGCGTTCAGCAAAGCGGTTTATCTTGTCTTCGATTGAAGGACAATATCTTGGTCCCAGTCCTTTTATTCTTCCGGTAAACATCGGAGATCTTTCAAATCCCTCTTTTAGCGTTTCATGCACATCTGGATTGGTATAAGTGATCCAACAACATTTTTGTTCTTTAGGTACTTCAACATTTGTAAATGAGAATTGGCTGCCTTGACTATCGCCCCACTGTTCCTCCATCTTTGAATAGTCGAGTGATCTACCATCTACACGTGGTGGTGTTCCGGTTTTCATTCGCCCGGCATCAAATCCTAATTCTATAAGTTGTTCAGTTATTCCTGTTGCCGATTTTTCTCCTGTTCTTCCTCCACCGAATCTTTTTTCTCCAACATGAATTATTCCATTAAGGAATGTACCGTTGGTAAGCACTACCGCATTTGATCTTATGTTTAAGCCTAATGTTGTGTTTACTCCACAAACTTTGTTGTTTTCGATTATTAATGAACTTACCGTGTCTTGCCAGAAATCAACGTTTGGTGTTTGCTCTAATGCCAATCTCCACTCCTCTGCAAATCTTTTTCTGTCTGTTTGTGCTCTTGGACTCCACATGGCTGGTCCCTTAGAACTATTTAGCATTCGGAATTGGAGTGTTGTTTTGTCTGTTATAATTCCTGAATAACCACCCATGGCATCAATTTCACGTACGATTTGGCCTTTCGCCACACCGCCCATGGCAGGATTGCAACTCATTTGTGCTATGGTTTCCATATTCATTGTTACCAACAGCACTTTTGAACCAAGGTTAGCAGCAGCAGCAGCAGCTTCGCAACCCGCATGTCCTGCTCCGACTACTATTATATCGTAATTGTCAAACATTTTTTTGTGATGTTCCACGTGGAACTATTGAGTTTGTAAAAATAATCATTACTATTTAATAATTGTTCCACGTGGAACATGCTTAAAAAAGAGAATATAGCAGTAACCGTCAAACCACAATTATAAAGAATATAAGAATAGAATGAAATGGGTTGAATACTCACAAAGTAGTGATCCGTAATAATTATTTTTAGCTTTATTATATTCATTTATTCTGATAATTCTAGCCAGCGAAACGTTTGTTCATCTATTTTATCCTTGATATCTTTTATAGTGGTTGCAATTAAGGTTAGTTTAGTATGATCAGTTATGCCTGAGTTTAGTTCGGCTGTTAGAATTTCTGCCTGGTCCTCGAGTTTTTTAATATTTGTTTCAAGTTCTGATCGCTCTTTTTCTTCTTTAAAACTCAATTTTCTTTTCGCAACATTAGAAGTAGGTGCTGTTATAGGATTTTTAGAGTCGGGTTTTACTGATTTTTTTGGTTCTTCTTGTTCAAGTCTGTAATCAGTGTAATTGCCTGAATATATCTGTACATTTCCTTCGCCTTCAAAAATAAAAAGCTGATCAGTTAAACGATCTATTAAATACCTATCATGTGATACCAGCATAAGAATACCTGGGAAATTAAGCAGAAAATCTTCTAGGACATTTAAAGTATCAATGTCCAGATCGTTTGTTGGCTCATCCAGTATCAGGTAATTAGGGTTTTTCATCAACACCCTCATAAGTTGAAGCCTCTTTTTTTCACCGCCGCTTAATTTATTTACCATCCCGTATTGTTTGGCTGGCGGAAACAGAAAGTGTGTTAAAACTTGACTTGCTGTTAGGTTTTTGCCATCTGCCATTGTAATGTATTCGGCAACATTTTTGACCACATCAATTACACGCTCATCATCTTTAAATTCAAGACCTCCCTGTCTATAATAGCCAAATACTGTTGTTTCACCTACATTAACTTTGCCGCTATCAGGTTTAAATACGCCGGTAATAATGTTGAGTAATGTTGATTTTCCGGTTCCATTTTTTCCGGCTACTCCAATTCTATCACCTTTTTTGAAGGTATAGCTAAAATCACTAATAATTGATTTACCATTAAAGGATTTACATACATGCTCAAGTTCAAGTATTTTATTTCCTTGTCTGGAGACGTTAACGCTTAATTCAAGAGATGATTTTATATTTCTACCCTTGGTTTTTTCTTCCAGTTCGTAGAAGGAGTCAATTCTAGACTTTGACTTAGTTGTTCTGGCTTTAGGCTGACGACGCATCCATTCCAGTTCCTTTTTAAGGAGATTTGTATTTTTACTGAAGGTGGCATCTTCTGCTGCAGATTGCTCAGCTTTCTTCTCTAAATAGTAGCTATAATTACCATTAAAGTTTTGAATTTTGCCCCTGTCAAGTTCAATGATTCTGGTAGAAACATTATCTAAAAAATATCTGTCGTGTGTAACTAGAAGTATAGTTTTCTGACCGCTATTCATATAACTTTCAAGCCACTCTATAGTTTCAATATCTAAATGATTGGTAGGTTCATCAAGTATATAAACATCTGGATCATCTATAAGAAGCTTTGCGAGCGCTAAACGCTTTTTCTGACCACCCGAAAGAGTAACAATCTTTTGTTCAAGGTGCTGAATTCCCATTCTGCTAAGGATTGTTTTTATCTCGTATTCATACTCCCAAGCATTAGCATTACTTAATTCATCCATCAGTCTATTCAACAATTTCTCATCATTAACTTCCTGATTTACAGCTTCTTCGTATTGGCGTATTAGTTGTTGGCGTTCATTTCCAATAGAATAAATGAAGTCGCTTATTGTTTCCTGATTGCTGAATTGCGGATCTTGTTCGAGGTACCCAATCCTTAGATCGCGTTCAGTTACAACCTTACCTAAACTTGATTGTAAAATCCCTGAAAGTATTCGTAATAAAGTTGATTTTCCTGTTCCGTTAATTCCAACCAGAGCCACCCGGTCCCCTTTATTTAGACCGAAATAAAGGTCTTTAAATAACCAATTATCATTAAATGAATGCCCTAATTGTTCTGTAGATAAAATGCTCACGCTAGTTCTTGTATTAATATGGAAGGATAAGTAAATGTACCCTTAAGATTTTTTAATGATTGATTCAGCATCGCCTGTGCAACAGTCTCTGCCTTTATGCTTCGGTATTTTTTTAATGGGCCCCTTAGAAATGGGTCTATTAATTTGAACGCTGAAATAGCGATTTTTTCTGCAGTACGCGACTCAATACGGTTTCCTGTTAAAAGTGATGGTTGGTAGATATGCAATGAAATGATTGCAATCTTTTTTAATTCTTTTTCTAATTCTCCTTTTAACTTTAAATAGGAATTAGATGCTGCAGCATTTGCATCGAGGGACGAAACTAGATGAAATTGTGAAATACCGTTTTTCACACCTATTTCAGCCAGTTTAATTGGATACTCAAGATCTATTTTTCTATAAAGCTTCTTATCTGGACTTGCTGCTTTTGTGGTACCAAGGCAACTATAAATTATATCACCCCTGATTTCCGGACTATATTTCTCTAATTCATCAAAATTAACGATCAATTCCTGAACTTTATGATTAGGGACTTTTAGTGGTTTTCTAACTAGCAGCAATATCCGTGAGATTTCATCGGATTCTATTAGCAGAGATAGTAAATTACTGCCAATAAGTCCGCTTGCTCCAACTAAAATGACTGTATACGCCATTGATTCGTTTTATTATTCAACAAATGTACGCATTAGTAAGTTTGGAATTAATATTGTGTGTTTTAACATATAATTATAAATAAAAAAATGAAAAAGATTATTCACCGCGCTTCGGATCGCGGAATTCAAGACCATGGCTGGTTAAAGGCTGCTCATTCATTTAGTTTTGCCCAATACCATGATCCCTCGAAGGTTAATTTCGGTTTGTTAAGAGTTTTGAACGATGATATTGTTGCCCCCGGTATGGGATTCGGCACTCATGGTCATGATAATATGGAAATTGTCACCATTCCATTAAAGGGATTACTTGCTCATAAAGATAGCCTGGGTTCTGAAGGTAATATAAGCTATGGTGAAGTCCAGGTTATGTCTGCAGGAACTGGTATTCGACATTCGGAATTTAATGGCTCTTCTACAGAGGAAGTAAATTTGTTACAAATTTGGGTATTTCCTAAAGAAAGAAATATTCAGCCCCGTTACGATCAGATGAGTTACGATCTTGAGAAAGTACATAATTCATTTTTGACACTTGTTTCACCTAATTCGGGAGATGAAACTATGTGGATTAATCAGGACGCATTTTTCAGTCTGGGATCTTTTGATGGCGGTAAAAGTACCAATTATAACATACAACATCCCGGAAACGGAGCATATGTATTTGTAATAGAGGGTCATACCGAATTGGATGGAAGTTTGTTAACTACACGAGATGCCATGGGTGTCTATGAAATAGAAACTCTAAATTTTAATTTTATTGAAAATACTAGGTTATTAATCATTGAAGTTCCAATGCACTAAAACTATAGGGCTCTTTTTGATAAATAGTGATCTTCTTTATCTGTCATCTGAGCTTTTGAAGTTTTACTTTTATCAGAATATCCGAGCAGGTGAAGTGTTCCGTGAATGATAACCCTGTGGAGCTCTTCTGTAGCATCGAGCTCAAGTTCTTTTGCGTTTTCCTTAACTCTATCAATACTAATGAAAATATCTCCGGCTATCTCCAGCTTAACATCACTGTTATCAAACGTGATAATATCGGTATAGGTGTCATGATTGAGATATTGTTTATTGATATCAAGTAAATAGGCATCGCTGCAGAATATAAAATTTAACAGTTTTAGCCGATGATTTTCCGAAATAATTGTATTTCTGATCCAGGTTCTTAACGATCCCTTTTGCTTTACTGTGAAGGATATATCCTCGTTAAAGAAATTAATAGGTATTTGGCCCATTAAATTTTAAAATGAAGTTCAAGCTCATTTCCTTTTGAATTGAAAACACATTGATCGGCAAGTTTTTGAATTAGAAACACTCCCCTACCTGTTAAATTTTCAATATTTTCTGGTTCAGAAGGATCTAGAAGCTTGTTAAAATCAAAACCTTCTCCTTCATCAGTTATTGTGAAAATAAGGCGTTTATCACCAATAACCTTCGGATTGAGGTACACCTTTTTTTCTGAACTTTCACGATTTCCATGAACGATTGCGTTGTTTACAGCCTCACTAAGGCAGGTAAGTACTTTTGCGTAAAGTTCATCCTTGAAATCATATTGTACACTCAGCTCATCTATGAAATTTTCAACGACGCTGATACTTTCAATCCTGGAGGGTAACTGCAGGGTACAAATCGAAGTGTTATCTGAAAATTCTGTATGATTCCTCATTTATCTCCCGAATTTAAATATTTAAAATAATCCCCCACTTTTATTTTATAATATGAATTTAATGAAGGAGCCATTGTTTTTAGCAGATCGATTTCTTTTTGCTTAATTTTTTGGAATTGTTGAAAGATAATTGAATTGGTATTTGGAGGAGTAATTCCTTCTTTACTTTCTCTTTTCTGTTCCTCTTCACGTTCTCGATCTGCTTTTTCTGCATCGAGTAATTTACTCAGAATTTCCTGCTGCCTGTTTAGTGTTTCTTGTTGTATTCGCTTGTTTACGAGATCTGTTTCAGTTTGTTCCATCTCTTTCATTAGCTTATCCAGATTTCCTAATGCACCTTTTCCATCTTTATTTTCCATTTTATTGATCTCCTGCATGGCTTGTCTGATCATTTGTTGTTCACGCGCCATTTTAGTCAATTGTTCACTCATTTCCCGGCCACTTTTGCCCTGCTGACCGCTTTTTTGCTGACCCTGTTTTTGCATATCCTCTCTTGCTTTTTGCATGTTATTATTTAACTGCTCTTGCATTTTGCTGAGCTGAGAAAGATTTTTCTTTTGTTTCCCCTTTCCTCCTGATTTCCCATTCTGTTGGGCTTGTTGCAATTGCTCTAACGCTTCATTTAACATTAATGCGAGGTTATTTATGGAGGTCATGGCAAATTGCTGGTTACGATTTGCCTCAGCAGTGCGGCGCTCGCCCAGACTTTCAATGGCTTTTCCAATATTAAAATTTATTGCCTGAATTTCTTTGTTTACAACTGATTGAATTTGAGGAACCTTTTTACTAAGAGAATATAAGCTGTCTTCAATCATTTTTAGATTGATCTGAATTTCTTTTTGTTTTTGACTCTGGATAATATAGGTTGGATCATTACTGTTAATTTGTCTTACTACTTGCATGGTTTTCTCCTGATCAAAAGAACTCATAAGGAGGTTATCAAGTATTTCTCTTAGACTTTTTGCGTTGACTTCACTTTCCTTTTCTTCAGATTCCTGTTGCATACTCTGAAGATCTTTGCTAAGCTTTTTTATTCCTGCGGCAGCTTTCTTCTGGCTTTCAGCAGCTTTTTTTTGATCTTTCTGATCCAGTTTATCAGCGCTGTTTTGTTGCTCTTTATCTATTTCCTGCTTAGCTTCCCGTTGATCTTCGAAATCATTTTTTTGTTCAAGTTCTTCATTTTTTTGTTCAAGCTCATTAAGCTCTTCTTTCAGTTCTTCAAAATCTTCCTGCAGCTTTTTTTGTTCTTCTTTCAGTTCTTCAAGTTCTGCCTTTTTATCTAGTGATTTTTTACTAAGGTTTTCCTGATCGCTGGCAAGCTCTTCAAGTTTTTCTATTGTATTACTTAATTTTTGATCAAACTCAAGTTGTTTGTAAAGTTCTAAAATACGGTCAAGTTCTTTTTGCAGTGATTTATTATCCATCTGCATTTTTGATAATTCTTCTTGAGTCAGATTTTTATTATTTTTTTCGAGGAGCTTTTCGATATTTTTCAATATTTCGCGAGTCTTCTCATCCAGAACATTATTGAAAAGTTCTTCAATCTGTTTTTGTTTTTCGAGAATTTGTTCGTTTTCTTCCTGTTGTTCCGTTGAATTTTGCTTGTTAACTTTTCGAATATCTTTAACTAATTCATCAATTTCTTTTTGTTTATTCAGAAGGTTTTGAATTTGCTTTTTTTCTTCAAGTGAAAGATTCTTTTTGTTCAATAGCTCCTGATTCAATTTTTTAGTTTCCTTCTCTAACTGGGCAGACTTCTTAATGGCCTCCTCCATCTTTTTTTTGATCTGCTTAGAGTTTGATTCTAACCTTTGCTCTAAATCTTCTTCAGAAGGCAGTATCAACGTTTTAATAATTGATTTAGCAGATTTCGGTCCATTAACCGCATCATTATCGAATACCTCAAAATAGTATTCAATTTCTTCTCCCGGTTTTGCCGCGATTTGATTCACATTCCATAGGTAGAAAAAATTACTCTGAAGACTATTTTTATCAATTTTTATTGATTTAATTTCTTCTTTTTCTGCATTTTTTGTTTTTTCTGAAATTACTCTGTAATTGAAGTTTAGTTTTGAGAAACCATGATCATCATTAGCTTGTCCAACAAAATATAATATCCTGGAATTAAGCGAATCTGCTCGTTCGTTTACATTAATTACTGGGAGCAGGTCAGGTATTATTCTTAATTCATATGAAACACCTTCTGTTACCCGTACATCAGAATTAATTGGTTTAATAGTATAAGAAAGGCTTTTTAATGCCCTATAGCTAAATTTAAATTCATTTTCTTCAGATTCATTTAACAAAAAGCTTTTCTTGTTTAGCTCCACATTGATCTGATCAGAATTTTGTGCCCTGAATTTCCAGGTAATAACGGATCCCTCCGGAACAATTAAGTCACCAGTATTTTCTAGCTTTTCATTTTTTTTATTGAGGTATTGAGGATATTCAATTAGCACATCAAAATCTAAAAGAGTAGGCTTAGCCTTCACCTCGAGTGTATACTCTTCTGATCGGAATTCACCAGCCTTCAATGTTATTTTTTTATTTTTCTGTAAATTTTTGAAGGTGTGTTTAAAGCGGATAATATTTTCTTTATCAAGTTTAAAGGTATTTAATCCGTCTTCCAGATAAATGTCAGCAGGAATTTCATTACCCACTAGTTTAATTGATAAGGTAAAATCAGCTCCCTGTACAACAGAAAGTTGTTTATTAAGAATCTCAAACGTGAATGGAGCCTTTTTTACAAATTGTTTATTGTGATTGATCAAGCGTTCTGTGCTTTCACTAAGAATAGAGGGCGATGCAAAAAATACGATGATGATAATTGCTAATGGTCCTAAAAGGTATTTTAAATATTTTCTGTTTTCACTGATATGAATTGCGGAAGTAAATGGAACGGGTCTTAGTTCGGAAATTTTCTGATTAATGCTGGCTTCAATCAGGTTTCGCTGCTCAGGCTTAAGTTCCGAAAGCTTCTTTAATTGTAATGTATTTAACAATTTGTCTTTTATAGGTATAAAATGCCTGCCAATTATTGAAGATGCCTGTTCATAGCTGATTGTATTTCCAAGTTTGAAATAAGCTAAAAGGGGATGAATGATGTATGCTGCTAAAACGAAAGAATTACCCAAAACAAACGCATAAAATAATACACTTCTTACGGTAGGATCAAAATGTCCCCAATACTCAGCAAATGTTATTACTAAATAGGCAAAAAGGAAAGATGAAGCCAAAAAGATAGAACCCTTTACGACTTTATTGAGATAATACTTTCGTATAAAACCGTCAATTTTATTGATAAGATAAACATAGTTATCATCCGACTTGTTCATACTTAATCTTCCAACAGGTTTGTTTATTTGAATTTAATGAAAATTAACTATAATAGATTTAATTGTGTAGTCTGTAATCATAATTTATAGATATGTGACTTTGTCCAGATTATTTTTTCTTTAAAAGGACGACATTCGCAACCTTTCGCTCTCCTTCGTGATCCCATTTCTTATTATCTGTAGGGAAATTAACAACCCCGTTATCCTTATAATTAGTTATCCACAGGGTTGTTGACCCACCTCCATCCAAATTGATCGCATCTGATGCATGTAACCAGCGCATTAATTTTGTTAGTTCGAAGAGACTCATTCCGGCAGAGTTTTCATTCCGGCCGTCAACTGTAAGCAATAGAACCCGTTTATTTTTCATTATTGCTACAGCGGTTCGGGGATGTCTGGTTTTATTGAATGTATTTGTTGTATCTAATTTTTCAATTGTTTGATTCAATATCAGAAGCGGACCGCTCACCATGATATCTTCAGCTTTGAGTGATTGCTCCCAGAAGGGGCTACCATCCCATTTTGCAATTTTTAATTTCCCTTTATTAAACACCAGGGCAGATTGCTGATGTGCTGCCCTTTTTCCACTTTTTCCAAGACGGTTTTCATTGATTACCATCCCGTCTGCCCGGATATAATCCACTGACCCACCGTTTGTAATATCAAAGAAAGTACCGTTAAGTGCTGCCATGGCATTGTTTTGTTTGCCAAAATCACTTGTTTTTATAAGTTTTTTGGAATCATACCCTAAGTCAAACAACAAGCTGTTCTTTTGTTTTACCTCGAGGATACTTACATTTTGATTAGAACTAAAGAGCGAATTATTAAACCAAAAAGTTTTTAAAAGCACGCCTTTTGCTATTTTCTCTTTTTTCCAATTGGCTTTTGATACAGCCATAGAATCAGATTGTGCAAATATTCTGCTAGTCTGAACTAAGAGATACAATACTGAAAAAATTAAGATTTTCATAGTAATAAACCAGTGCTCTAAATTACCAAAACTCATAAAATAAAAAGCCCCGGAAAATATTTTCCGGGGCTTCTTATCTAAATTGTGATTTTATTTTTTTGGATCTAAAGCCTCTTCGATTCTAACTAAAACATCATCAAGATGAGCCCTTAATACCGGGTTTGAATACTTGGTTAATGCTGTTTTTACCTGTGCTGCCAATAATTTAAGTTCTTGTCTAGCCATCGGACGGATGTCTGATTGTGAAACATCAATCTGTGGTCCTGCGAAAGCTGCAAATTGAGGAGGAACTGAAGCCTCATTTTCATTTAGAAGATATGACATCCTTTCAATATAGGCACGCTGCAGGTTTCTGCGATAAGTATCTAAATTTGCACCTGTTTTAAGTTCCGACCAAATGCCATTTCGAAGATCTGCCAATAATTCATCCATTGGATAGGAGTTTGCACCGTTTTTAACTGAGTTATCAATAACCCTGCTCAAACGTCCAAAATCAAGAACTCCATTCAGAACTCCTACTTGTGTTCTTCTTAATCGGTCAACAATACCCGCATTGTCAAATTTGTTAAGTACATTCTGGTCAAGCATCCAAACCGGAGTAATAAAGGCTTGATCATTAATGAATTTTACGGCTTCTTTTTGTTTTGCCCTTGCTACATGTGTATACACAGGGCCCTTTTGTTCATAGGTTTTATCATCCTCATAAATACCACCGATATTTGAACGTACGTGACCCATATAACGATTCCACTGGCTTAGTACTTCGCCATATAGTTCTTTAAGGTTATCATAGGGCTTACCTTCTTCATAAGTCCATTTTTCAATATTCGGTAGGATACGTTTCAAATTCGCAATTCCATATTTGGAAGCTTTCATCGCATCATCACCCAAATCTTCGGATTGTGCACGCGGATCGATAGGGTTTCCTGTTTGCTGTCCATAGAAATAAACTGGGTTTCCTGCTCTTTCTATAGTCCATTTGTTTAGTGTTTTAGCCTCTTCTTCGGGTGTTTGATTATCAAACCACGAGTAACCCCATTTCACTGCCCATTTATCATAATCACCAATTCCAGGATATAAAACAACTCCTTCGTCTCCAGGTTGAGCGATATAATTAAATCGGGCATAATCCATAATTGAGGGTGCTGTTCCACCCATTCTTTTAGTGAAGGATGGAGAACGCAATGAATCGACAGGATAGGCAACGCTTGATCCAAAATTATGTGGAAGTCCGAGAGTATGTCCTACTTCATGTGAAGACACAAAACGAATCAGTTGTCCCATAACTTCGTCTTTAAATTTCGGACTGCGGGCTTCAGGGTTTATGGCGGCAGTTTGGACAAAAAACCAATTTCTAACCAGATTCATAACATTATGATACCAACCTATATCTGATTCCATGATCTCACCCGAACGTGGGTCGGAAATATGTGGTCCATAGGCATTGGGGATGTTGGAAGCAAAATACCGGATCACAGAATACCGGGCGTCTTCAGGTGACCAGTCTGGATCATTTGCAGGAGCCTCCATTGCTGTGATAGCATTTTTAAAACCTGCTTCTTCAAATGCTGCATTCCAGTCTTTTACACCCTCAATAAGATAAGGTCTCCATTTAGCAGGAGTAGCAGGATCGATATAATATACTATCTGCTTTTTAGGTTCTACCAATTCACCACGTTTATAAGCAGCCGGATCTTTTGGTTCCAGTTTCCAGCGATGAATGTAGCGCGTAACCTGTGCTTTTTGTGCATCTAGTCCGTAATCTGTCTGGCTTTGTCCGAAGAACCCAACCCTATCATCCGAAAAACGAGGTTTAAATGGAACTTTAGGCAATAAGAGCATTGAATTGTGAATTTCAACAGTCATTGAACCAATCGATTTATCTCCCGGCGCATCTGAAGCACGGTATGTTTTTAATGAACTAACCTCAATATTAATTGGGAAGGATTTAATCGTATCAACATAGCTTCGGGTTTCATCCATTACCGTTATTTTATATTGAGTTCTTACAGACTGCGGCAAACCAAGTGATTGAACATCCTTTGCAAACAGATCGGTTACATCAATAACAACTGAATTGGAATCTTTGTTGATAGCCTTAATGTCAAATGAGGATAAAACGGCCTCCAGGTTTGAATTTTTAACAGCCTCAAACATTTCTGTTTTTTTATCTGCGATATTGCGGTATGAAGGAATCCGGATCATTACCTGCTTGTCTCTTCTTTGCCATTTCCAGATCTGCTCATTCAGTTCCTCGCCACCATAAGTTCCGTCGACAGTTGGGGTTTTAGAATAACGGGTAACCACAAGCATTTCACGGTTAAATAATGAGTCGGGTATTTCATAAAAATATTTCCCATCAAGACGATGAACCTTAAATAAACCATTATCAGTTTTGGCTTTATCGGTTATGACCTCTTTATAGGGCTTTATGCCTGTTTTTGGCGGTGTTGCCGGTGCTGGAGCAGCTGGCTTAGCGGGCTCAGTAGCCGGAGTAACAGGTTTTTTGCGATCCTGTGCCTGGACATAATCCAGTCCGGAAAGAAAGATTAGCGCCGCTACAACGGCGATTTGTACTTTACGAAATCTTATTAACATAGGGTTTTATTTAATGGTTAGGTTGTAAGCTATTTACAAATCTATTGATTGAATTGAATATGTATAATTTTTTTACACTTTTCGAGGATAAATATATCAATTCCTACAAAAAGGAATATTAATCGAAGAAATAATTGTTTTCATGTTTCTTCATGAAATTCAAATGAAATCAATCTATTGGTTCATCTACCACCATAATCACTAGTACCCTTCAATCTATTTTTAAAGATGATTTTGAGCTTAAAATGTATATCATCATTAATTCTTTTCTATTTTTAAAAAATGTATAGTTCCATAGCTGGTTATAAATAATATTGTAATGAAAATAAAGCAATTTATAGTACTAATCTTGTCCTTTTTAATTGTAGAAGCTGCTTTTTCAAACGCGCTACCACCACGAAAGATTCTTAAAATATTAAAGAGTTCAGTCATCCTTAATGATCATTTTACTGGCTTTTCGCTTTTTGATCTGGGTAAAAGGAAAATGATTACAAGTCTGAATGAAGATAAATATTTTACGCCGGCTTCAAATGCCAAATTAGTTACATTTTATGCTGGTTTAATGCTTTTAAAGGATTCAATTGCCGGACTAAAATACATTGAGCGCGGCGACTCTTTGATTTTTTGGGGAACAGCCGATCCTTCATTTCTTGATCCTCAGTTTAAAGAGCAGCAAGTATTAGAGAAACTTAACAGCTCAGGAAAAAAGATTTATCGGGCAAAAGGAGTATTTAAGGGTGATTTTTATGGTACGGGCTGGACTTATGATGATTATAATGAGTATTACCAGCCCGAAATGTCAGATTTGCCGATGTATGGTAATGTTGTGCGTTTTAGTAGAAATTCAGAAGGATTACAAAGCTATCCGGGATTTGTTTCCGGGGGACTTATGAAACTGCATACAGTCCAATCTGAGCCTACTTCAAGATTTTTAATTAAACGGGATATCATGAGTAACGTATTTAATCAGCCGATTTCAAGTGCGCCCGTAGGATTTAACCAGGTAATACCGTTTAAAGTTTCAGATGAATTAATTGGAGAGTTGTTAAAACAATCAATTCCGGCATTTTCAGGCAGTATCACTTATTCAAAACCTACACAAACCCAGACATGGAATAGTATTTCGGCAGATACACTTTATAAAAGAATGCTACTGCCAAGCGACAATTTCATTGCCGAGCAAATTCTTTTAAATATTGCTGCAAGTAAAGGAATGGAAATGAATACTGCTGTAGTAATTGATTATGTAAAAAAGAATTTTCTGTCTGACCTTCCTGATAAGGCAGTATGGGTAGATGGTTCAGGCCTTTCCAGGCAAAATTTGTTTACGCCAAGAAGCATAGTTAGGCTATGTGAAAAGATTTATGATGAAATTGGCGATCAGGACCGGCTTTTTGACCTCTTACCCCAGGGTGGAAAAACGGGAACATTAAAAAATCTTTTTAAAGGAGATAAGCCCTATGTATTTGCAAAAACAGGAAGCCTGTCAAACAACAATAATTTAAGCGGCTATCTCATTACAGCTTCGGGTAAAAAACTGATTTTTTCATTCATGAACAATAATTTTACCAGGCCGACATCAGAAATACGTTCTGAAATGGAAAAAGTGATCAACGAGATTCACAAAAAATATTGATTGGTTTTAATAGATTTAGCAATTATTTACTGGTTTCATGGCAGATAAATCTGTCAAAACAAAAATCAGCAGCATGAAAAACATAAAGGTCGTTCTTATATTATTTTTGGCAATTCTTGCATTATGCTTCAGAATAGATGATCCTGGCACAACCATAATTTACATACTTAGGCATGCAGAAAAAGATCTTTCAGACCCTAAGAATCAGGACCCCGAACTTAGTATCGAGGGCAGAGAAAGAGCTGAGGCATTAGCCGTAAAATTGAAAGGTATTAAACTTGATGCGGCATTTGCTACAAAGTATAAAAGAACAAGACAGACCGCTTTCTATTCTGCGAATAACAACAAATTGGAAGTCCAAACATATGATGCACAGGATTTTCGAGGAATCTCGGAGCTAGTAAAAACAAGATATAATGGGCAAAAGGTTCTAATTGTGGGGCATTCAAATACTGTACTGGAGCTGCTCGAAGCTTTTGGTGCTCAAAGGCCCCTTTTTGCCCTTGCCGATGATGATTATGATTTCTTTTTTGAGCTGACTATTGATTCAAAAGGAAAGGTAGATCTTAGAACGATGCGATACGGAAAGTCGAATCATAGTAGCATAATAAAATAGGAACTTCAACCAATAAGTTTATAAAAGGCATGAAGAATGGTACAGGCTTAAGCCTTTTTTTTGGTGGTACTGCTTATTTGGGAATGCCTCATAACCAAGCTTTCAAAAAACTTGTTTTTGAAGGTATTGAGATATACGGGCTAAATCATGGTGCATCCCGAAGCAATAATATTACGCTGGATATTTTTTCTATCGCCGAAAATGAAGCCGCCAGGCGCTTTGGAGCTGAAGATTCTATCTTTTTGTCGAGTGGGTATCTGGCCGCTCAGCTAGTTGTTCAGCAATATCATGATACTCATCTGCTAATATATGCCCCTGATACCCATCCGGCACTCTGGATTGGAAAACCCAATGCGCCAAAAATAAAATTTGAAGTATGGGCAGAGCAAGCGATCAATCAGATCAATGAATCAGATCAACCCGTGATGATCATCAGCAATTCGCTCAATAATTTAATTCCTGAGATCTACCGATTTGATTGGCTAAAACGGATTGATCCTAAGAAAGAACTTGTCTTATTGATTGATGATTCGCATGGAGTTGGAATTAGAGGATATGAGGGCAAGGGAATTTATAGCAATCTACCCAAATTGCCTAATATCCAGATTTTTGTAATAGGCTCTATGGCCAAGGCAATGGGTTTTGATGCAGGTCTTATTCTTGGCAGTAATGCAGGGATAACGAGTTTGAGAAATTCACCCGTTTACGTTGGCAGTTCACCCCCTTCACCAGGGATGCTTTATGCCTTTGTTCATGCGGAGCTAATTTATAAGCAGCAGCTAGAGAATTTGCACAGTAATTTAATACTCTTTACAGATCTGCTTGAATCTACAAAAAAGCTTTTTTTCATTCCTGATTTTCCGGTATTTTTGCTTGAGGATGATCAAATCGCGGTTGATATTTTAAAAAACGGTATTAATATATCCTCCTTTCCTTATCCTGATCCTAGGGGTAAATCAATTCACAGAATCGTTGTAAATAGTAGTCATAAGAAGGAAGAGCTTGAAATTCTCGCAAGTGCGATCAACAAAATTTATTAATCCCAATTAAATTCAAATGGGACAATGTATTTTTTATTACTAATCAATTTATAATTACTTTGAGGATTTACAGGTCTTCGAACGCAATGTCCATTAACTCATAATTCTTCCATCCAATAAAATCGAAATGCCACCACTCATTATTAAGTACTCTGAATCCGTATTTTTCCATGGTATCTCGAAGTAATTTCCGGTTTTGAAGGATATTGGCAGGAAGATTATTAAAATCAGATGCTGCTTCTGCAGCGAAGCTGTCGTAAGGAGTAGGCATTTCTAATTCTTTTCCCGTTCTCAGATCGATTAGAGTTAGGTCAATTGCGCAGCCCCTGTTATGACGCGATCCATCTTTTGGGTTTGCAACAAAACTTTTATCAGAGGCAATTGCAAAGAATTTAACCGTTACACTATACGGGCGGTAACCATCAAATATTTTTAGTCCGTAACCGGATTTTTCCAGTTCATTCTGAACATTTTGAAGTGCATCAACTACCGGTAACCTCGCAAACGCCCTTGCCTGTTTGTAAACAGCTTGTTTAGCAAAATTATTTTTCTTGGCGTATCTGATATCAA
>JBIIRT010000081.1:0-11777 GCA_044341405.1 Daejeonella sp.
ACACTTTTAAATGATTGAGCGAATTTGATCTCAGGAGACATTTTGAAAAATTCAAAATAAAGATCGAATCCAAAACCTGCTTCATACCACAAGGTATTTTTATTGTTTTTGAGAAATTTTGCATCCGGACTCAGAGCAATATCATCTGTTTTTTTTTTCGAAGTAATGTCAGTAGAATATTTCGCTCCAGCGATCATATAAGCCCTGAAATTTCGCCTTCTGTCAGATTTGAGCTTTAAACCTACCGGCAAATCCATTAATGTTGCATGAACGGTCCTTTGGATGTTAAAAGCTTGATTTTTAAATTCATAGTTTATAATTCTATCGGAAAAAACCATTGCAGGTGTAAAACGCACGTTAGCATTGTCTCCGAGCCTATAATCAGAAACAAATCCTAATCCAAATCCTTGTGTAATAGGTGAAGCAAGACTTATCAATTCACTATTGATCATTGGAAGTCCGTTAAAAGGATCAATAAATGGCCCTTTCCATTCTGCAAGCTTCAATATTTTAAACTCGGAGGCAACGTATTGAAATGTAAAACCAAAATGCAGTTGTTCCCCATCAACACCACCGCCCCAGCTTTCCTGAGCAGATATTCTGTTTATCGAAAAAATAAAAAATAAAAACAGAAGGATATGTTTCTTCATTTTATTCCAGTGTAGATGGAGCAAATTCCAAACGTCAGCGGACGGAACTTCGTATCTTTGAACCCAACTTTTTTCATCATAGAATCAAAATTAGCTCCATCAGGGAAAGAAGCTACAGATTCAGGCAGGTAAGTATATGCACTACTATCCTTAGAAAACATTCTTCCTAATGCGGGGGTAATGTATTTGAAATAGAAATTATACGCTTGCTTTACAGGAAAAACTCTGGGTTTTGAAAACTCGAGAATAACAGCCTTACCTCCAGGTTTTAATACGCGAAGCATATCACTCAGACCTTTTTCAAGATTCTCAAAATTTCGGACACCGAATGCTACAGTTACCGCATCAAAAGAGTCATTATCAAATAATAATTTTTCAGAATCACCAAGCTGCACCTCAAAAACATCCTGCATTCTTCTTTTAATAATTTTCTGATCTGCTATCCCCAGCATCCCGGCTGAGATATCAACTCCAGTAACCTTTTTTGGTTTAAGGATTTTTATCGCTTCAAATGCAAAATCACCGGTACCAGTTGCAACATCCAGAATGTGGGAAGGTTTATGTTTAATTAATTCTTTGATTGCTATTTTTCTCCATATTCTGTCAATACCCATCGATAGAAAATGGTTCAAAAAATCATACGTTCCAGAAATATTATTGAACATACTTGCTACCTGCTCTTTTTTGGTAGCATCCGAATCCTGATAAGGTCTGACTGTTTTTGACATATTATGCAAAGATAATGGAATTAAGTACTGAGATTGTAAACAAGAGAATTCCATCCATAAAAATTATCACAATAATCAAAATATGACGCTCTGCAGATTGATTTAAAATCCAGGAGTTCAAACATTGGAAGCAATGTTCTACCTTTGCACCATGATCATTAAAAGCGCAGAATTTCAATGCAGTAATACTAGAACCGATAAACTACCGGCTCCAGAATTACCGGAGTATGCCTTTATAGGTCGTTCAAACGTAGGCAAATCCTCGCTGATCAACATGCTGGTACAACGAAAAGGGCTCGCAAAAACCTCTCAAACACCGGGTAAAACACAGTTAATTAACCATTTTCTAATCAATGAAAATTGGCAGCTTGTTGATCTTCCGGGTTATGGATACGCAAGGACCTCTAAAAGTAACCGTGGTGAATGGTCAAAATTCATCAGCTTTTATCTTCGAAACCGCGAGAATTTGCAATGTGTATTCGTACTGATTGATAGCCGGCTGGATCCACAAAAAATTGATTTAGAATTCTGTACCTGGCTTGGTGAAAACGGCCTACCATTCCAGCTAATTTTCACAAAAGCTGATAAGCAATCAAGTGTGAAGACAGACCAAAGCATTGCGAAATTCAGAAAAGCCCTGCTGGAAATTTTTGAAGAGGTGCCCCAGCATTATATTACTTCAGCAGAAACACAGGAAGGTCGTGATGATTTGCTAAATTTTATTAATGACCTAAACAAAAAGTTTACCAGGTAATTCAGTATTCGATTAAATCAAAGCTGATTTCTACCTATAGAATCCTGAATAAAAAACAGATAAACCTGATGAACAAATACTTTTCGCTTGTATTATTTGCCCATACTGTTTTTGCAATGCCTTTTGCTATTATAGGCTTTTTTCTTGCAATCACTACCACAACGTATGAGTTTGACTGGTTCAAACTATTCCTCATGCTTTTGTGTATGGTTTTTGCACGTAATGCAGCGATGGCATTCAATCGTTACCTCGACAGAAATATTGATGCTCAAAATCCAAGAACTGCAATCAGGGATATCCCTTCAGGGCGCATCAGTTCAAAAGAAGCTTTACTCTTTACCATTGTGAACAGCATTTTATTTATTCTAACGACCTTTCTGATCAACAAACTCTGTTTTTATCTTTCTCCTGTAGCGCTAACAGTTGTACTGGGTTATAGTTATACAAAAAGGTTCACTCCCCTTTGCCATCTCATTTTAGGGCTGGGCCTTGCCCTTGCACCAATCGGGGCTTATCTGGTTGTTACTGGAGAATTTGCAATGCTTCCCATCTACTTTTCACTGGCCGTTTTATGCTGGGTAAGTGGTTTTGATATTATCTATGCGCTACAGGATGAAGAGTTCGACAGACTAAATAATCTAAATTCTATACCGGCCTGGCTTGGTAAAGAAAATGCATTAAGAGTATCATCATTTTTGCACTTACTTGCAGTGGTATTTGTGACTATACCCTATTTTAATACCGATTTATCCTGGTTTTATCTTGCCGGAGTCCTGTTTTTCATCCTGCTATTGATCTACCAGCATACGTTGGTAAAACCTGATGATTTATCGAAGGTTGACCGGGCTTTTTTCACAACAAATGGAATCGCCTCGGTAGTGTTTGCCATATTTTTTTTACTGGATGCTTATCTGAGAAATCAATTATAATATGAACGATCTTAAAATCTATAAAAAACAAAGAACCTATATATCTGCAGATCTAAATATGCAATGGGAATATCTTGAACCTATTTTCAATGAGTTGATTAACAGATCAATAAACTCCGTTTCTGAATTAGGCCAATGGCTCCGCGACCGCAGTGAAATTGAAGCTGCATTAGAAGAAGATTTTGCCTGGAGGTATATAAGAATGACCTGCGATACCATTGATGAAAAACTTTTGAATGACTTTCAATTTTTCGCAACTGAAATCGAACCAAAAATTGCTCCACTCAATAATGAATTGAACCAAAAATTTATACAGTGTCCATTTGCGGAAGAACTGGATAAGGCTAAATACTTTGTCTATGTCCGCGGAATAAAAAAGGCACTCGAACTCTTTCGGGAAGAAAATATTCCTCTGTTAACCCAAATACAGGTTGAGCAGCAAAAATATCAGGGTATTACAGGTTCAATGTCAGTCATAATAAGCGGTCAGGAATACACTTTGGAACAAGCCGCAGTTCTTTTGAAAGATACCGACCGTAAAATAAGAAAAGAGGCTTGGGAAGCCATAACTGCCCGCAGACTGGAGGATAAAGAAAAGCTGGACGAATTATTCAATTCATTATTAAAACTTCGTCATCAGGTTGCCTTAAATGCGGGCTTTGAAAACTTCAGAGATTATATGTTTCAGGCACTCGGGCGTTTTGATTATAGCCCTGGCGACTGCTATGACTTTCATAAAGCTATTCAAAAGGAAATTGTCCCAATTTTAAAAACACAGGCTGAAAATCGTCTCAAAGCACTGAATTTAAGTGAATTAAAGCCATGGGACATGGATGTTGATATTTCCGGAAAGGCAGCTTTGAAACCATTCCGTAATGGTGAGGAATTAATTGAAAAGTCTATTCAATGTTTTCGCGGACTTAGTCCGTATATAGGTGAAAGACTAGAGATAATGAAAGCAAATGGCTTTTTCGATGTCGACAGTCGCAAGGGAAAAGCCCCTGGAGGCTATAATTATCCACTTGCAGAAAGCGGTGCTCCTTTTATCTTCATGAATTCTGCCGGAACATTCAGAGATCTGACTACCATGGTTCATGAAGGTGGTCATGCCGTTCATACATTTATTTCGGCAGGACTTGAATTAAATGACTTTAAGCACCTTCCATCAGAAGTTGCAGAACTGGCATCCATGAGTATGGAGCTTATTTCTATGGATCATTGGGATAAATTCTTTGATAATTCTGAAGATCTGATTCGCGCCAAGAAAGACCAGTTGAAAGATGTCTTAAAAACACTCCCCTGGGTTGCTGTAGTGGACCAATTTCAGCATTGGATTTACACTAATCCTGACCACACAAGTGAGGAGCGCTCAGAAGCATGGACAAAAATTTTGGAATCATTTGGAAATAATTTTACCGACTGGTCTGAGCATCAAGCTGCATTGAAAAATCTCTGGCAAAAACAACTACATATTTTTGAAGTTCCCTTCTACTATATTGAGTACGGAATTGCACAGCTGGGTGCCATTGCAGTCTGGAAAAACTATAAGGAAAACCCTGAAAAAGGACTTTCAAGCTATCTTGAAGCTTTAAAACTTGGCTATACCAAAACAATTAAAGAGATCTATGAAACAGCAGGAATCGAGTTTAACTTTACTGCTTCCTATGTGAAAGAGTTGGCAGATTTTGTGCAGGCAGAGTTAGATAAACTCGAGAGACAATAATATCAGAGACAACAATAGTATCCTAAATAAGTTCTTTTGGTAATGTTTAGATCATTCAAAAGGTATTAAGCCTCATGTAAATAATAGTATGTTTTTTTGCTGATCTGTAAATAACGGTGACAGCTTTTTCAACTATATTTTTCTGTTTAAAACTAGCATTTCACGGCCGGATTACTCATTCTTGGCTTCATCGAGAATATAAATTATTGGTTTATCCAGATTCTGAAAAAAACAGAATCAAACTAAAAAGAAATAAGAGTATCCCCCTTAGTTCTCATGTTGATCCTTTCCAAACAATTTCCCATTTAACTTTGATGAATGATACCATTGCGTATTTTCAAGCCACCAAATTAGGTGAAAGGTCATTACTACAGCAATGATTGCGCCTGCAATGATATCTTCCATAAAATGTTGAGCAAGATATACCCTTGAAAATGCAGTTAAAGCCGCAACCGGAATAATTATCCAGTGCCGCTGTCTGTGGGGAAGTATATAACTCAAAATTACCGCAAGCGTAAATGCAGAGGCCGTATGCCCGGATGGGAAACTGTTCCACTCATTAACCGGATAACCTTCAATTGTTCTTATTGGAAAGATATTCTCAAAATATTTTAATGGCCTTGGGGCATTAAACAAATGTTTAAGCAGCTGAATAACTAGGGAGTTATAGAGAAATGCGATTGCAGCCAGTACTGAATAGCGAAATTTAATAAAGAGTAATCCCAATACTACCAGAACAGTCATCATTCCATCTCCAAGCAGCGTATTTAGCTTGAAAAACTGGTCAAAAAAGTCATTATGGTGATTATTTATCAGTAAAAAAAGATCAGCCTTAGTAAATAAGAGCATGAGAATGAAGCCCAGCAGTATCAGAATAAAAAAAGGGATTAAGAAGTAACGTTCAGGAAGGAGAATTTCAGTAAGGCTTTTTTTCATTATTCTGTATCAATGTACATTCAAAACTAAATAATTTTTATGTTTGATTTCTAAACCAGTATAATTACCAGAATATGTCAAGAAACCTTTTCCGGAAGA
The DNA here is from genome assembly GCA_044341405.1 of Daejeonella sp. Taxonomy (GTDB): domain Bacteria; phylum Bacteroidota; class Bacteroidia; order Sphingobacteriales; family Sphingobacteriaceae; genus Daejeonella. The sequence goes on from JBIIRT010000081.1 coordinate 5,820, forward strand.
AATCGATTGAGTTGATTATGAAAGACCGCGAGGCAGGATTTTCGGATGCCGAGGTCCAAGATCAGCAGTTAAGAAGGGTTCTTTCTGTCAAAGACCTTACTCTAATGGGTATTGCTGCGGTGGTAGGTGCCGGAATTTTTTCTACCATTGGAAATGCCGCCTTTAATGGAGGTCCGGGTGTCAGTATACTTTTTGTAATCACCGCCATTACCTGCGGATTCTCTGCACTTTGTTATGCAGAGTTTGCTTCAAGAATACCTGTTGCAGGAAGTGCTTACACTTATGCTTATGCTTCTTTTGGAGAACTTATAGCCTGGATAATTGGCTGGGACTTACTTATGGAATATGCGATAGGTAATATTGCGGTTGCTATATCCTGGAGTGAATATTTTACCAATTTACTGGAGGGTTTTAATATCCATATTCCAGCTTACCTGACTATGGATTATCTCTCGGCCTCCAGAGCTTACAAAGAGGTACTTGCAGCCGGAACAGATTTAAGTGGGATCAGTACGAAAGTTCAAATTGCAGCCAAGGCTTGGGAAGCTGCACCGGGATCGGGCAATTTAAAATTCATCGCAGATATTCCGGCTTTAGGCATCGTTTTCCTGATTACCTACCTGGTTTACATCGGTATACGGGAAACTAAAAGAGCTACAAATGCTATGGTAATCCTGAAAATTGCTGTAGTTATTGGAGTTATAATACTTGGATTTTTCTATGTTCAACCTGCAAACTGGAGTCCTTTTTTACCAAATGGTTTTGAAGGTATGATGAAAGGTGTATCAGGAGTTTTCTTCGCATACATAGGCTTTGACGCCATTTCTACAACTGCAGAAGAGTGCAAAAATCCACAGAGAGACCTACCCAAAGGAATGATTTACTCCCTGATTATCTGTACCATTCTATATATCCTAGTGGCATTGGTTCTAACTGGAATGGTAAGTTATAAAGAACTTCAGGTAGAAGACCCATTGGCCTTTGTATTCAAAAATATCGGACTTGACAATATCAGCTATATTATTTCAATAAGTGCTGTAATAGCTACTGCAAGTGTATTATTAATATTTCAAATGGGTCAACCCCGTATCTGGATGAGCATGAGCCGGGACGGCTTATTGCCAAAGAAATTTTCAAGTATTCATCCGAAATATAAAACCCCCTGGTTTGCAACACTGATAACAGGACTCGTGGTGTCTGTGCCTGCCCTATTTATGAACCTCACTGAGGTAACTGACCTAACCAGTATCGGAACACTCTTTGCATTTGTACTCGTATGCGCCGGTGTTTTGTTGCTGCCTAAGGAGGATATAAATGATTCCAATCAAAAGCGCTTTCGTATTCCGTATATCAATTCGAAATACATCGTACCTACATTATTGATAATTATTTTTGTACTACTCAAAGAGCCAATTCTATCCCTATTTGAATACAAAGGCGACTGGCATGTATACAAGGATAAATTACCTTATTTCCTTTTTATTATAGCCGCCATTGCGATGGCAATACTTTCTTTCAGAAAAAATCTATCACTTATTCCTGTTCTTGGGATGCTGAGTTGCTTATATCTCATGACTGAACTTGGATATACCAACTGGATCAGGTTTCTGATATGGCTGGGCTTAGGACTGATAGTCTATTTCTCTTATAGCTATCACAAAAGCAATCTGAACAACAAAAATCAGTAGGAAGAACTATAAATTTCAATCTGAAATTGCATTTCAGGCAAATTGAAAAATAAATAGAAAAGGGGCATTTTTTTATAAAAATTGCCCCTTTTTGTTAGAATTTATTAAAAACCTCTTAATTGAAGGTTACACTTTCTTCAGTGTTGATGATCTAAATCGACTCTCTTCAATTCACTGGTATCCTGAGTAGAAATAATTAAAGGAACTCTTTCAATAGTTACAAAACTTACATCCAGACCAAATCCTCGCTCTTCTGAAAGCGAAAACTTCTTAAGAATAAAATAGTAATCCATGATGAATCTATCAACAAAGCTCAACACATTTGCTTTTGATAATACCTTATCTAAAACAACAAATCTGAAATCACCAATAATTTTGTATTTATTGAGAGAAGTATATTTACTGATGATATCTACTTCATTGTTTCTTACCAATTCTTCTACAACCTTTCTGAATAAGACATTAATTTGTTGTTCAACTCTGAAGCCGAGTTTAAAATCAATCCGGATAAGTTTATTTGGTATCAGAAATTCAACTTTATAATCCCTTGTAAAAGGCTCATCGGTAACATCAACGTGTACCAACCAGTAGACATCGGCACGCTTAGGTTGTTTCTGTAGAATCGAATACATAATCTTGGATTCGATTTCAGAATTGAAATTCGAACTGGTCAAATAAACCAGTTGAGAGGCATATTTAGGTACAGACTCATCCTCACTCAGTTCCTTAAGAATTGGATAATAAGAATCTACCTCTACAAATTTCACAAAACGATTTTTTATCTTTCTGGCAGAAAACCAGGCCCACATAATTGATAATAGAAAGGACGCCAATAGAATTGTAAACCAGCCACCGTGCAAAAATTTTGCCATGTTAGCCACTAAAAATCCTACCTCAATAAGTCCGTAAATAGTGACAAAAATAATAATGATGTAATTTGGAAATTTCTTTCTTTTGAGGAAAACAGCTACCAGTATAGTAGTCATAAGGAAGGTAAGGTTGATTGCCAATCCATATGCGCCTTCCATATTCTGAGATTCACGGAAAATCAGAACTACTACAATACAGCCAATCCACAATAAAATATTGATTGAAGGTACATATAACTGTCCCTTTTGATTACTTGGGTAGTTAATTTTAACCTTAGGCCATAAATTAAGTCTCACCGCCTCAGAGATCAATGTGAAAGAACCTGAAATCATAGCCTGACTCGCAATGATTGCAGCTGCCGTTGCGATACTGATACCTGCAATCAAGAACCACTCCGGCATGATACTAAAAAATGGATTTTCACCCGGAACAAGGCTGGAACCCTGATGCTGCCATAACCAAACTCCCTGGCCGAAATAATTGAGTAATAAACAGGTTTTAACATAAATCCAGCTTATGCGAATATTTGATCGACCACAATGGCCTAAATCTGAATACAAAGCTTCGGCCCCTGTGGTACAAAGAAATACTGCACCTAATATAAATAAGGCATTGGGATTAGTTGAAAGAAGGACATATGCATAATAAGGATTGATCGCTTTAAGAATCTCAGGATATTGAATAAGGTAAAAACCACCCAAAACAGCCATCATCGTAAACCATAAAAACATAATTGGGCCAAAGGCTTTACCTACGATAAAAGTTCCAAATTGTTGGATCAAAAACAATAAAGAAATGATAGCAATTACAATTGGTACAGTAGGAATGTCTGCATAAAAAATCCTCAACCCTTCAATTGCCGCTGAAACCGTAATCGGAGGTGTAATCATTCCATCTGCAAGCAGTGCAGATCCTCCAATCATCGCAGGAACAACCAGCCATTTCCCTTTCTTTTTTACTAAAGAAAACAGAGAAAGAATTCCACCCTCTCCTTTGTTCTCAGCGCGTAGGGTTATGATAACATACTTTATTGTAGTCTGCAGAGTAAGTGTCCAAAAGATACATGATAGTCCCCCAAGTATAAGATCACTTGTGATTACACGGTCAGCAACAATTGCTTTAAATACATACAATGGAGAGGTTCCAATATCGCCGTAAATAATACCCAAACTGATTAATAAACCAGCAGCAGAAAGTTTATGTAGATTTTTTAGATTCGACACATTAAAAAGATTAGGCGACAAAAATACATCATAAAATCAAATTCCAATTGCCATTTTGATAATGTTTATTTTTTATCATTTTTTTAAAAATTAATTCTAACATTCAAGATGAAAGACCTTTTAAAAAGAAATTTTAGTTAAAAATTGTTAAAAAAAAGTACTGTTTATATGGGCTTAGATTTATAAGCCTTATATTTATACCATCATCTATTTTGCGTATGATAAAATTTTACCTGAGATCACTAGTTGTTTTCCTAATTTTTGGCACCACAATGTCCATGAATTCCTATGGAATCAACTTTTATAACGCTCAGGTATCGCGCCCTGATTCAATAAGAGCAAAATCAAAAGTTACCACCAAGATTACCGATACCAGAATAAATAAACCCGTAGATCCCAAAGCCGGTGTCAGGTTAAGTTTTACGCCATTCAAACCTTCAAAAGGAAAACTGCTGGCACAAAACAAAATCATGTCTGGACCTAAAAATCCACTCCCAGGTGATAAAATTCTGGCAAATGTAAAAGTATACCCTAATCCTGTATCTGATTATCTAAACATGACCTACTCCATCAGTAAGGATTCTAACGTCACTATTCGGATTATGGATGTACTTGGAAATGAGATTACGACTCTTTTCTCAGAGAGTTTGAGTGAAGGTGAGCATAATAATACTTTTAATATATCCTCAAAAATTAGCAGTGGTTTCTATTTTGTTCGTGTTAGCGTAGGTAGCGAAATAATTACCAAACGTATTTCAGTGTTATAAAATTCCAAGCTTTTTCTCATCCTTAAATTCAGTATGATTATTATATTCGCTGAATTAAAATGCAGGAGATGATGTGTTTGTATAAAACAAAGGCATAAGGTCTTGTGAATCCTGTAAGGACTAAATTTAAATAATATTACGGAATGAAAATTATCGCCATTGGTCGTAACTACGCCGAACATGCCAAAGAACTGAACAATCCAATACCAACGGTACCAGTAATTTTCATGAAGCCTGATACTGCAGTTCTTAAAGATAATAAACCGTTCTACCATCCTGAGTTCTCTACTGATATACATCATGAGATAGAGCTTGTTTTAAAAATATCAAAAGAAGGTAAACACATTACTCAAAAATTTGCGGGTTCGTATTATGATGAAATTGGACTAGGTATTGATTTTACTGCAAGAGATATCCAACAAAAACATAAGGAAAAAGGTCTGCCTTGGGAGCTAGCAAAAGCCTTCGATAACTCTGCACCCATAAGCAAGTTTATACCAAAATCAGAGTTTAAAGACCTGAGCAATCTCAATCTGAGACTCGACCTTAATGACAGTACTGTTCAAGAAGGCAATACTAAAGACCTTCTTTTTTCATTTGAACATATAATTTCCTTTGTTTCTCAGTACATCACTCTTAAAAAGGGAGACCTAATCTTTACAGGAACTCCGAAGGGTGTTGGAAAGGTAAATATTGGCGATCACCTATGCGGTTATCTCGAGGATGAAAAACTACTCGATTTTTATATCCGTTAGTAAACCTTTAAAATGCTCAAATACCTTTTAACGCTATCCTTACTGACTATTTTATGCCCGTTTACCAAGGCTCAGGAGACAAGCTTAACTGAGTATCCACAAAATTATTTCTTTCGTCCGCTTGACCTCCCACCTGTTCTTTCAGGAAATTTTGGAGAAATCAGAACAAATCATTTTCATTCCGGACTTGATCTGAAAACGAATCAGCGTGAAGGATATCCGGTATATGCAAGCGCAGATGGATATATATCACGAATAAGAGTTCAGATCGGAGGCGGAGGAAATGCTCTTTACATTAGCCATCCAAACGGTTTCACCACCGTATACATGCATTTAAGAAATTTCAATGAGCGAATCAATATGACTTTAAAATCCTATCAGTACAGGATGCAATTATTCGATGTTGATTTCCCATTACTTTCAGTTGAGATTCCGGTTAAAAAAGGAGAAGTTATTGGCTGGTCAGGAAATACCGGCAGTTCGGGTGGGCCACATCTTCATTTTGAAATCAGGGACACAAAAACAGAAGAACCAATTAATCCACAACTTTTTGGAATCAGAATTCCTGATCAGGTTAAACCATCAATTACCGGCTTATTTCTTTATCATTTAAACGGAGAGCCATTTAGTGAGCATACACCCAAGCAGGCATATA
>JBIIRT010000082.1:0-11739 GCA_044341405.1 Daejeonella sp.
AGAAATCTTCGGGCATTTCTTTGATACATCCAAAATCAATAATCCCAAGTTTACCTTCGGGTGTGATTAGAAAATTTCCAGGATGCGGATCTGCATGTACAGCTCTTAATTCATGTTGTTGAAAATTATAAAAATCCCAGAGTGCCTGGCCGATCTTATCCCTAAGTTCTTGTGATGGGTTAGTCCGCATAAATTCTTTCATATGCTGACCCTCCAGCCAATCCATCGTAATGATTCTTTTAGAAGAAAGTTCTGGATAGTACGTAGGAAAAACCACATTATCAATAGTTTTGCAAGCTTCAGAAAATTCAATCGATCGCCTGATTTCTAGATTGTAATCTGTTTCTTCAAGAAGCCTATCTTCTACCTCAGTCATGTAGACTTCAAGCTCCTTCTGACTCATTCCTAACAATCGAAATGCAAATGGCTTTACCATTTTCAAGTCGGAAGAAATACTATCCCCAACACCAGGATATTGAATTTTAACCGCTAACTTTTTACCATTCAAACTGGCTTGATGGACCTGTCCAATTGAAGCTGCGTTCGTAGATTTTATATTAAATTCATCAAAAATATCTGAAGGAGTTTTACCAAAATACTTGGTGAAAGTTCTGACTATCAGCGGTCCGGATAATGGCGGGGCATTGTATTGAGAAAGTGAAAACTGATCAACATATGCCTTCGGCAATATATTTTTATCCATACTCAGCATTTGAGCTACCTTAAGGGCACTTCCCTTTAACTCGCTTAAAGAGGTATAGATATCAGTTGCGTTATCAAGATTTAACTCGTCCTTTGTTAATGAAGGATTAAAAAGCTTTTTGGAATAGTGTTTAATATAATTTCCTCCAACCTTGAAACCTGTTTTCACAAATTTTGCTGAACGCTCTGTTTTTGAGGTTGGAATACTGTCTTGTTCTTTCATTTATTTAACAAAGTACTTGTGATGATTATGGCTTTTAAAACTTAACATTAGGTTTCATGCCACCATTATTCATCATGAACTTCCCATAATCAAACAGACTATCTAATGGAGATTTACCGAAAAGATCGAATGTAACATTGATTCCTTTTTCAATGGCTTCGTCAGTTTTTTCAAATCCGGCGCTACTATCTTTAGCCCAGAAGTTTACAATAACCCCAAACTGAATCCACAGGGCATCTTTATATTTAGATGTTAGAAATCGCCTGTCTGCCAACTCTCCTGACTCAACACCCTGATCAACTAGTCCGGAAGCAAAGGATTCAAAAAGATTTTTAACTCCTTTTAAAATCGAAGGGGTTCCAATTGTTTGTCCGGATTGTTTTAAGCTGTATAGAACAAAGCTTCTTTTGCTTTTTAGTAATTCGATAAGCGCGTAAAAAAATGCGAGGGTTTTTTCACGGGAAGAATATTGATCCCAGATTTCCTGATTTTGCACTTCTGTAAGGGCCTTTTGACAAAGGCCAGTCCAGATCGACTCTTCTATACCATCAAAAGAACCGAAGAAATTATAAAACTCCTCTTCAGTCAGATTATTATCTTTTGCAAATACATAAACAGATGCAGGTTTTGTACCCTTGGTTAGGACATAATCTATATAGGCACTTTGTATTTCTTCAGCTGAATTCATAGCATCATTTAAATTTGAAATATTAATTTTTTAAGACTTCTTTCTGGTTTTGTCTTGGTCAGATACAGGCAGAGGAATATAGATCAACTGCTTTTTATTAGATTCCTGAGGATTAAGATCAGGTAGAAAATCTTGAAGCTTCTCCTTCAGGGCCTTTAATTTGTCAATAAATCCGGACATTTCAAGAATTGCTATAGTTAAAAATAGGTTAATTGTATAAATCATTTAAAAAATCGTGGTTGCAAGTATATAAGATACGTTAACCACCTACAAAGAGTTTGCCATAAATTCTTTCTAACGTTTGTACTTTGTCATTTTTTAAATAAAATTAAAAAAAAACAGAGTTTCCTTATTCTGGTCAGATCAATTTAATTTAAAATTTTCTCACTGAAGCACTCCTTAATAGCAGTACTTGTTTGCATCAATCAATTGTTTAGCCACACGTTGTCTGGTTTCTTTTATATTAATAGGTTCCAATTTGGTAAAACGTCTTAATCCTACCAGCATCATTCTTAATTCATCACCCTCAGCAAATGAATACAGAGCTTCCTTGCCGGCAACAGAAACTTTATCTACAGTTTGATAAAGATAGATTCGCATCATATCAAGTTGTCCGGTACATGCTTCTTCACCCCTTAATTTGACTAGCTTTTCTACTCTTAAAATAGTTGATTCAGCAAGGTAAATGTATCCAATGATGTCAGCAATATTCATCAGAATTTCCTGCTCTTTTGACAGAGTCATCATCAATTTTTGAACTGCAGCACCTGCAATCATTAATCCGGCTTTTTTAAGATTGGATAAAATTCGCTTTTCTGAGGCAAAAAGAGAATTATCTTCCTCACCAAAATCAGGAATAGACATTAATTCAGCAGCTACCGCTTGTGCGGGAGTCATTAAATCTAGTTCTCCTTTCATGGCACGTTTCAACAACATATCCAGAATGAGCATTCTGTTGATTTCATTGGTACCTTCAAATATTCTGTTGATACGGCTGTCGCGATATGCTCGTTCCATTGGTGCTTCTGCAGAATAACCCATTCCGCCATAAATCTGCAGACCTTCATCCACGATATAATCCAATACCTCTGAACCCCAGATCTTAATAATTGCACACTCCACAGCGAATTGCTCTGTAGATTTCAACTTTGCCTGAGATGGCTCCATTCCCCCTGCTACCAACGCATCATACGCGTCATCAATATTCTGACCAGCACGGTAAGAGGCACTTTCGAGCGCAAAATTACGTGTAGCCATTTCTGCAAGTTTATAGCGAATAGCACCGAATTTGGAAATTGGTAAATTGAACTGAACACGTTCATTAGAATAGTTTATTGCCTGATTCAAAACCTTACGCGAAGAGCCGATGGCTGCAACACCTAATTTGATCCGTCCGATATTGAGAATATTAACAGCTATTTTAAAGCCATTTTCACGCTCGGAAAGCATATTGGCAACAGGAACGGGACAATCGTTAAAAAACACCTGTCTGGTAGATGAACCTTTAATACCCAATTTATGCTCTTCAGGGTTCATAGCAATTCCACCAAAATCCTTTTCAACAATAAATGCAGATAGGTTTTTATCCTCCCCAATTTTTGCAAAAACAATAAAAATATCAGCAAAACCGCCATTGGTGATCCACATCTTCTGACCGGTAATCAGGTAGTGGGTACCTTCTGTATTCAGGACGGCTTTGGTCCTGCCAGAATTTGCATCAGAACCTGAATTAGGCTCCGTAAGGCAATAGGAAGCTTTCCATTCGCCGGTTGCAAGTTTTGGGATGTATTTATCTTTCTGTTCTTTGTTTCCATAATAAAGAATAGGCAGGGTACCTATTCCTGTATGTGCTGAAAGTGCTACTGCAAAAGAACATCCGGCTCCAACTGAATCTGCAACCAACATTGACGTATTGAAGTTCTTACCAAAACCTCCATATTCTTCCGGAATGGAAACAGCCAGTAAACCAAGTTCACCAGCCTTATCCATCAGATTGACCATTAAGCCTTCTTCCTGATTATCGATTCTATCGAGATTGGGGAATACCTCAGCTTCCAAAAAATCCTCACAGGTTTTTTTGATCATCAACTGCTCTTCATCAAATTCTTCAGGAATAAAAATATCCTCACATAACGTTTCGCGGATGATAAACTCTCCGCCTTTGATTGTTCTGGTTTTTATTGTTTCCATACTATTCTTTTTATTGATTCAAGAACCAAGAGCCAAGAATCAAGACAAATTCGTGGTTCTTTCACTGATTCAAGAACCAAGAGCCAAGAATCAAGACAAATTCGTGGTTCTTTTATTGATTCAAGAACCAGGAGCCAAGAATCAAGACAAATTCGTGGTTCTTGATTCTTGACTCTTGGTTCTTGACTCTTGGTTCTTGGTTCTTGATTCTTGATTCTTGGTTCTTGGTTCTTGGTTCTTGGTTCTTGGTTCTTTATTCTTGATTCTTGGTTCTTGGTTCTTGGTTCTTGGTTCTTGGTTCTTTATTTAAGTGTTGTTAAAAATCCGTTTAGCATTTTTTGAAGAGTTGAAATTTTATCAAGAAGTATATTCAAATCTTGAACATTAACCATTTTGAACTCTCCTGATAATATTAATTGAGTTTCCAGCTCAAATAGTGAGCCTAATGCAATTTTAATATAATGAGAAAACTCCTTATTTGAAGATCTTGAAGACCCTTCTGCAATATTTGAAGGAACTGAAATGCAACATCTGTTAATTTGAGAAACCAACCCAAACTTCTCTTCTTTAGGGAAATTTGATGTCAAGAGATACATATCTTTAGCAAGACTCATTGCATTAACCCAAATATTCAGCTTTTTGAAATTGTGCATACGCCTTAGTTCTTGTGTCTTGGTTCTTGTGTCTTGGTTCCTGGTTCTTGGCTCTTAGTTCTTGTGTCTTGGTTCTTGGTTCTTGTGTCTTGGTTCTTGGTTCTTATGTCTTGGTTCTTGGTTCCTGGTTCTTGATTCAAAAATTATAGCATCTCAAATATCCCTGCCGCTCCCTGTCCTGTGCCTACACACATGGTGACCATTCCAAATTTCTTTTCCCTTCTTTTCAGTTCATTGAAAAGCTGCACCGAGAGTTTAGAACCTGTGCAACCAAGCGGATGACCCAGCGCTATTGCTCCACCGTTAACATTTATTTTGTTCTGATCTAATTCTAGTGTTCTTATCACAGCGAGAGATTGTGATGCAAAAGCTTCATTCAGTTCAATTAGATCTATATCATTTTGCTTCAAACCTGCTTTTTTCAAAGCAAGCGGAATAGCCTCTATCGGGCCGATACCCATAATCCTTGGCGGCACTCCTGCAACACCATAACTTACCAGGCGTGCAATGGGCTGTACATTTAACTTTTTCAACATTCTTTCTGAAACCACCAACACAAAAGCAGCCCCATCAGATGTTTGGGATGAATTACCGGCTGTAACTGACCCCCCTGCTGCAAATACCGGTTTAAGTTTAGCGAGCTTGTCAATTGTAGTGTCGGCACGCGGACCTTCATCTGTATCTACAACATACTCCTTGGTTTTCTGCTTTAAATTTTCATCCAGAAAACTTTCTTTGATTGTAAATGGAAGAATACCATCCTTAAGATGTCCATTTTTTATAGCTGCAATGGCTTTTTGATGTGAATTAAATGAAAACTCATCCTGATCTTCACGACTTACCTTATACTCTTTAGCAACGGCTTCTGCTGTAAGTCCCATACCCCAATACCATTCCGGATTATTCTTCGCCACATCCGCATTTGGAACCAATTTCCAACCACCAAAGGGCATTCCAGACATCACTTCAACACCACCGGCAATGATACAGTCGGCCATTCCTGATCTGATTTTCGCTGTTGCAATGGCGATAGTTTCCAACCCTGAAGCACAGTAACGATTGACAGTTACTCCGGGCACCTTATCTGTATCCAGACCCATCAAAGCAACCATTCTGGCAATATTCAAACCCTGCTCAGCCTCCGGTGTAGCATTCCCAACAATAACATCATCAATCTGATCCTTATCAAGATCTGGCACCGATGCCAACAGATGCCTGACTACCTCCGCGGCCAGATCATCCGCGCGGGTAAAACGAAATACACCCCGCGGTGCTTTTCCAACTGCGGTTCTGTATGCTGCTATGATGTATGCTTCTTCCATTCTTTAATAGTATTGAGTAGTGAGATATGAGATGTGAGATTTGAGATTTGAGAAAATCCTACCTATCGCATGTACATTTTTTAACTGCTTGAGGATTTCTTAATTAACATATTTTGAAACCCATAATTCATTTTTTGTAATTCATCAATTAATAAAAGCAAGTTTTCTAAATCTTCAGAATTTATAAGTCCAAGTTTATTAGAAATAAACAATTGGGTTTGAAGCTCAAAAGATGATCCATTTGCAATTCCCAAAAAATATTTAAACTCCTTCGCAGAGCTCCTCCCAGCTCCTTCTGCAATATTTGAGGATATCGAAACTGCTGCCCGTCTTGACTGTGATGTTAATCCGAACTTTTCTTCAGGAGGAAATGAACTAGTCACACGATAAACCTCCACTGCAAGGTCAATCGCTTTAATCCAGATCTTAAGTTCTTTAAGGTTATGCATAACATTAAGTTAGTTTATTCTCCGGCGCGATTCTCATACATCTGAAATCTCACATCTCATATCTCATATCTCATATCTCATATCTCATATCTCGTATCTCATATCTCATATCTCATATCTCACATCTCAATCCTAATTCCTCAACGGTTTCCCCTTGGTCAGAATACTCTGAATTCTTTCCAGCGTTTTCTTTTCTGCACACAACGAAAGGAACGCTTCCCGCTCCAGGTCGAGCAGATATTGTTCAGATACTAATGTTGGAGATGAAAGATTACCCCCACAAAGTACATAACCCAATTTTTCGGAAATCTTCTTATCATGTTCAGAGATAAAATTTCCGGCGAACATTGAATTTGCCCCTGCATAAACAATTCCCATTCCTTGCTTACCTAATACCCTGATATCTTTACGCTGGACAGGCTTTGTATAACCTGCCTCTGCAAGTTCAATTGCTTTCTCTTTCGCATCAATAATCAATCGCTTGCGATTCATGCTTATACCAAACTTGCTTTTTTGTAGGTAACCAAGCTCCATAGCTTCAACAGCAGAGGTCGAAACCTTTGCTTGTCCGATCGTTAAAAAACGATCTCTGAGCGCTGCCTGATCTATTTGTCCTTCTCTAAATTCATCCGATAAACGAAGGGCAAATTCTTTTGAACCTCCACCACCGGGGATTAATCCAACTCCAAATTCAACCAAACCCAGATAGGTTTCGGCATTAGCCTGAACAAAATCTGCATGCATGCATAGTTCACAACTACCCCCTAAAGTGAGGTTATGAGGAGCTGCTACCACAGGAATACTTGAATAACGCATGCGCATCATGGTATTCTGAAACATCTTAACAGCAATATTTATTTCATCCCAATCCTGCTCAACTGCAGCCATAAATATCATCCCAATATTAGCCCCCGCCGAAAAATTAGCGCCATCGTTCCCAACTACTAATCCTCTGTAATCTTTTTCAGCCAGATCGATTGCTTTATTTAATCCCTGAATCACTTCACCACCAATCGTATTCATTTTGGTATGAAATTCAATATTCAGTATTCCATCACCCAGGTCGGTTATTGTAGTTCCTGAATTTTTCCAGACCGTATTGGTTTGACGAATATTATCCAGAATGATAAATGAATCAGAACCCGGGACTGGCTTATATGTTTTTGATGGGATATCATAATACTTTTTGACACCATTTTCTACCTTGTAGAAGGACTCATTTCCGGCCTGAAGCATCTCATGAACCCATGCTGATGCCCCATTGCCATATTTCTTCATTCCCTCGAGCGCCTCATTCAGTCCGATGGCGTCCCATACCTCAAATGGTCCGAGTTCCCATCCAAAACCAGCCCTCATGGCATCATCAATTCGGTACAATTCATCTGAAATTTCAGGAATTCTGTCGGAGACATACTCGAATAGTCCGAAAAAGGAATGGCGGAAAAAATCGCCTGCCTTATCCGTTCCCTTGGCAAAAACTTTCATCCGTTCAGAAAGATTTTCAACCAGCTTAGTTGCCTCAAGGGTTGAGGATTTTATTTTCTGCTGCGGTTTATATTCTAAAGTCTTAAGATCAAGAGCGAGAATTTCGGATCCCCCATCAGCGCCTTTTACCTTTTTATAAAATCCCTGCTTTGTTTTGTCTCCAAGCCACTTATTCTCCTGCATTTTTTTGACATAACCTGGAAGTTCAAACAAATTATGCGCTTTATCATCAGGCAGATTGTTGTATAATCCTCCTGCTACATTAATCATTGTATCCAGGCCTACTACGTCTGTAGTACGAAAAGTCGCCGATTTTGGTCGGCCAAGTGCCGGACCCGTAAATTTATCAACCTCCTCAACCGAAAGATCCATTTTTTCGACCAGATGCAGCAATGCCATGATGGAGTACACTCCAACCCTATTTGCAATAAATGCGGGCGTATCCTTACACAGGACTGTAGTTTTACCAAGAAACTTATCGCCGTAATGCATCAGGAAATCAACAATTTCAGGCATTGTCTGAGCTGTTGGAATAATTTCAAGCAATCGAAGATAACGTGGAGGATTGAAAAAGTGAGTACCACAAAAATGTGAGCGAAAGTCTTCTGAACGTCCTTCAGCCATCAAATGAATTGGAATTCCAGAAGTATTGGAACTAATAAGTGTTCCTTGAGTACGGTATTGTTCTACCTGATCATAAATCAGTTTTTTAATTTCCAGTTTCTCAACAACAACCTCAATCACCCAGTCGCACAATGCAATATCTTTCATATTGTCATCAAAATTTCCTGTGGTAATATTAGAAGCAACTTTTTTGGAGAAAACAGCTGAAGGATTAGTCTTTAACGTATTTTCTAGCGCTGAATTTACAATCCTGTTCCTCACAGTTTTGGAATTCAAATCAGCACCATTCGCCTGCTCCTCGGCGGTAAGCTCTTTCGGAACTATGTCCAACAGCAATACCTCAACTCCAATATTGGCAAAGTGGCATGCAATTCGGGATCCCATTATTCCAGAACCTAATACCGCTACTTTTTTAATAGCTCGTTTCATCCGTTTATCTTTATTTGTATGATATCCCGAACATTCGTGATTCAACCTCTGGCTTGTATTACAAAAACGAAATTTCAGTTTTTACTACCCGGAATTTCCGGGTAGTAAAACTGAGGTTTATAATCAGTGGTTAGTTGATTTATTTTGTTTAACGTGTCAATGAGCTTTAATCTTTCCTTGTCGGAAATATGAGAATTTAAATACTCATTAAATTTTCTCACTACATCTTTAGCAATCTGACGTTTCTCAATGCCAATTGGAGTCAGAAAAATCTTAACTGAACGCTTATCATTCGAGTCTGTTTCTCTGTAAATCAGGCTGAGTTCTTCCATATTTTTTAGCATCCTGGAAAGACTGGTCGATTTCACACCAGACAAAGCCGCAATTTGCGAAACCGTTGTGCCTTGTTCATGTATATTAATCAGCACGTAGCCTAAAGCCTGTGTAATGCCATAATCTGCAGCAATTTGATTGTATTTATTAGCAACTGTTTGCCACACAATTTTTAAAAAATAATCAACAGTCTCTTCAGGCTTCATTTAATTTTACTATGCAAGCATAGCAAATGTATGCAATAGAAAAATATAAAGCAAGTGTATTTGAAATTTAATTGAATGATGAAAAAGCACTCAATTACCTTATAAAGCTTAGCTTTGAGCATATTGAATTCTGCTTGTTGTTAACATCAATTAAAGACATCAATTATAGCCGATACAATCTCAAAATCAGGGGAATCAAAACATCATATACTAATGAAAAAATACAAAACCTATATCTACATATTATCTGCATTGATAATTATTGCCATGATATGGAACACAATTACTGCACCCGGAATAAAAGATCTTAAAAGTGATTTCAGGGAGGTAGCTTTCATCAGGAATGAACAAAATACCGGTCCGGTTATTAGAATTTACGCGGTGAGCATGAAGACGGTAAACTGGGAGGAAATGGAACGCTATGGCAATTACATGCCACATACAAAATACGGAACAACCAAAATTTATTTCTTCTTGAATAATGCTGAAGTTCCTGAAAAATTAAATTTCGGAGAAATTAGCATTACTGAACCCTACCAAAAAAAATGTATAGCTATATATGAAAAAGACGGAATGAGCCAGAGTTCAATTCGCAGATATCCTTTTAACAATGTCAGCACTGAAAAAGATGAAAAATAAAGGTCTCAGGTTTACCATTTTACTATTAATTACATTGGGATGGGTCGTCGTGATGCGGACAATGACTGCCCCCCTTGATCCTGGAAGTATTCTCACATTTGAATTTATTGGAACGGCCGCAAACGCTGAAGTATTTCTTAACAATTTGAATGCTTTGAATCATAAAGAATTAATGACTCTGAGTATTTATTTAGACTTCATTTTTCCACTTTTATACGGAGCTACATTTTTCTATGGAAGTTCATGGGCTTGCGGAAGACTAGACAATCATCACCCATTAAACAAACTCAGAATTTTAAGTAACATGGTATTTATTGCTGTTGTTTGCGATTTTATTGAGAATATTTCTTTACTTCAACTAATTAATACTGGTCCGGAAGACACCTATGCTAAGACCGCTTTTGTGTTTGCATCCTTAAAATTTTTTCTACTGAGTCTGATTTTAATTCACTTTTTTACATCAGTCATTATTTCAGCTGGTAAAGGAAAGCAAAAAAGCTAATTAGGAATTACGGTTAGTGTTCTTTATTCAATGTGTCACCAACCCATTTTTGTATCATCTCCGCGAGGATCTGCTCCACCCTCATAATATCCCCATTTGGTTTTAAGAATAGCATCAACACGGCCTATTGCCCTTCTTTCTTTAAATGAATAACCCTTTTTCTCCAATTTTAGTCTTGAAAGAGAGTCTATTCCACCTTTCTCCACTGTAACCACATCTGGAAACCATTGATGATGGAATTTCTTAGCATTCACAGCAGCCTGCATACCCATATCGAACTCAAGCACATTTAGAATGGTTTGAAAAACAGAGGTAATTATGGTTGAGCCACCGGGAGTGCCCACAACCATAAAGAGTTCGCCACCTTTTTCCAGAATAGTTGGAGTCATCGAACTAAGCATTCGTTTTCCAGGAACGATTGAATTGGCTTCTCCACCTAGCAGTCCGTACATATTAGGAGAGCCCGGTTTTACTGAAAAATCATCCATCTCATTATTAAGAAGAAATCCAGCACCTTTTACAAAAACCATTGAGCCATAACCGCCATTTAGTGTTGTAGTAACAGAAACCGCATTACCTTCACGGTCAACAATTGAAAAATGGGTAGTTTCCTCACTTTCTTTAGGCACCACTCCTGCCTTAATATCTGTGCTCAATGTAGCTTTATCCCAATTAAAATCTTGCATTCTATCTTTGGAATAAACAGGATTTACCAGATATTTCTGGGGTACCTTATAAAAATCAGGATCGCCCAAATGACTGGCTCTATCAGCATAGACCCTTCTTTCAGCCTCAACCATTACCTGAACTGTTGAATCTGAATTATGCCCCCATCTCTTTAATGGAAATCCTTCAACTGAATTCAACAACTGCAATAAGGCAATTCCACCACTCGAAGTTGGAGGCATCGTAATAACCTTATACTCTTTATAATTTCCCACAAGGGGTTCACGCCATTGCGACTGATAGTTTTTTAAATCCTCTTTACTAATTAAACCAGCACCGCTTTTCATCTCAGCTTCAATGTAATCAGCTACTTGTCCGGCATAAAACCCTTCACGGCCTTTGTCCCGAATCAGTTCAAGCGTTTTAGCGAGATCCTCTTGTACCCAAAAATCTCCTTTTGACCACTTATCTTTTAAAAAATAGGATTTACCGGGATTATATTTCTTGATTTCTGCCTGCAATTCAGTAAATTCCTCTACCTGACTATCAGTGATCGGGAAACCATTTCTTGCAAGATCCAATGCGGGCTGCACAACCTCTTTCCAGCTTAATTTACCGAATTTTGCAT
>JBIIRT010000010.1:0-41058 GCA_044341405.1 Daejeonella sp.
ATATTTCTGCCAATTGCAGCTGCCTTGCTGATTCTAGTTCTTCCTTCTGGCTTTAATCATAGGTTCAAGCAAATTAGTCTCTCTGTCAGTTTGATTCAATTTTTATTGAGTTTGTTTATCTATACCAATTTCAATCAATCTATAGGGGGTATCAGTAAAGAAAATGAGTTTCAGTTTGTTGAAAAATTATCGTGGATCCGTCTTGATCTTGGGAGCATAGGCAAACTTGAAATTGATTATTTCTTAGGTATTGATGGTTTATCCATGCCATTTTTAATGTTATCTGCATTGGTGATGTTTGTTGCTACTCTGGCATCCTGGGAAATTAAAACCAATTTGAAAGCATATTTTTCCTTGTTTCTCTTGCTTAATACGGCCGTAATGGGGGTTTTTTGTGCTCTTGATTTTTTCCTTTTTTATATTTTTTATGAGTTGATGCTTTTGCCGCTTTATTTCCTAATAGGGATGTGGGGAGGAGTCAGAAGGGAGTATGCGGCTATTAAATTTTTCCTTTATACGCTATTTGGCTCGGTTTTCATGCTCCTTGTGATAATCGGATTGTATTTTTCTGTTTTGAATCCTGCCACAGGGAATCACACCTTTAATATGATTCTGATGATGAGTCCGGAAAATTATATTTCGGATTCAGTTTTTTCGGCAACTGCAGGAAAAAGTATTTTAGGGATTTCTGCCAGATTACTCGCTTTTCTTGTGCTTTTTATTGCTTTTGCTATCAAAGTTCCTATAGTACCACTACATACTTGGTTGCCGGATGCTCACGTGGAGGCTCCAACTCCTGTTTCAATTATTCTGGCGGGTCTCTTGCTGAAAGTTGGAGGTTATGGTATACTTAGAGTTTGCTTCAGTATTTTTCCTGATTCTGCTTTTCAATCTGCCTGGTGGATTGGCCTTATCGGCCTTATTTCAATCCTTTATGGAGCCTTAAATGCATTGGCTCAAACTGATTTAAAGCGTTTGATTGCCTATTCATCTATTTCACATATGGGCTTTGTCATGCTTGGTATTGCTTCATCAACTACTGAAGGGATAAGCGGTGCAATGCTGCAAATGATAAGCCATGGTGCACTCTCAGCTATGCTTTTCTTTCTGGTAGGAATGATCTATAGCAGGGTCCATGACCGCGAAATCTCTAATTTCAGAGGTTTGGCCGAATTGATGCCTCAATTTACATTTTTTGTTATGATTGCCTTTTTTGCATCTCTGGGTTTACCTGGGTTTTCTGCATTCATGGCCGAAGCATTTGCATTGATTGGTGCTTTTACTTCAGAGGATGTCAATGGTCTTTTACCAAGATGGATGGCAATTGGAGCCTCTGTTGGGATTTTACTAAGTGCTGCCTATTTTCTATGGACTTTACAGCGCATGTTCTTTGGTCAGCTTCGCTTAAAAGGGGGAGAATCCTGGAAGGCTCGGCTGGTTGATGTTACTATCAGAGAGAAATTTGCATTAGTACCTTTAGCAATACTCGCTTTTGTTTTGGGGATATTCCCATCCCTGCTGTTTAATAAAATGAATGCTTCAGTGCTGGCATTGGTTCAGTTAATTACAGGCTAATGGATGACTTGATCCCATATATTCCAATGTCCATCAGGGACTCCTTGTCGAGTTTGCCCTTTTTAAGTGCCGAATTATGTTTGATTATAGGGTTTATTCTCGTAATTCTGGCTGATCTTTTTTTTAGTAAGCGCTATCCCCAATTAAGTTTCATTAGTGTATTTATTACTTTAATCCTGGGAATCTATCTGAATGCTGGTTTCCTAAAAATCGATAATACGCCTCTTTTTGGTGGAATGATTATTTTGAATCATTTGTCTGTACTATTTAAGCTTCTCTTTTCTTTATCCAGTATATTGTTTGTGCTTTTTATTCGATTTAACAAAGCATTTCAGAATCATGATAAGGGTTTTGGAGATATGTATGCTATTCTTCTTGCAGTTCATCTGGGCCTGAACATGATGGCCATGTCAGTAAATTTGCTGATGGTTTATCTTTCGTTGGAAATGGTATCTCTGGGATCTTATTTGATGGTAGGATATTTATCTGCAGGGAAGAGGCAGACAGAAGCAGCTATGAAATATGCTTTATTTGGAGCAGTTTGTTCGGCTATCATGTTATATGGCATTTCATTGTTGTATGGATTTACAGGAACCCTTTTCGTAAATGATCCTTCGTTTATTGCTGGCTTAAAAAGTATACCTCCAATTTCTTCAGGTTTGGCTCTTTTGATGGTTTTCATCGGAATCGGATTCAAATTATCACTTGTACCCTTGCATTTCTGGTCACCTGATGTTTATGAAGGAGCGCCTACACCCGTCACCGCATTCTTATCAACTGCACCTAAAATTGCAGGATTCGCTATTCTAATTAATTTTCTTAAAATTTTCTATGATCAGAGCTCGGATGGCTTAAGTGCAAGCATTTTGGATTGGAGTTTTATTCTCGCTTGCCTGGCTATATTAAGCTTGTTGCTCGGTAATTTTGTGGCAATCTGGCAGAACAACATTAAAAGGATGTTAGCCTATTCTTCAATTGCTCATACTGGTTTCATGCTGATGGCCTTATTTATTTTTTCGGCAGGAGGCTTTAAAGCAATCATATTTTACATGACAATTTACGTGATCATGAATATGGCGGCATTTATAATGATTGATGAAATTGAGGAAAAAACCGGGATGCAATACATTGATGAATTAAAAGGTTTTGGAAAACAGAATAGCATATTAATGATCAGTTTGTTGATTGTTCTGATATCACTGACAGGCTTGCCACCAACTGTTGGGTTTACAGCCAAATTTTTGGTATTTTCTTCCGCATTGGAAGCTTATAACTCATCAGGCGCAACATTGTTGTTGATCATGATCATTATTGCATCAATAAGTACTGTTGTTTCGTTATTTTATTATTTGAAAATACCTATGAATTCATTTTTAAGAGATTCATCTAATCCGGTCCAATTCTCTATTCATTCTCCAAAAGTCTATTTAGGTGTTTTTCTTGCGTTTCTTCTGCTTCTTTTGACAATTTTCCCGTCACTGCTGGAGCAAATTATTTAATATAGTTAAATTGCCAAATGATATTTAATTTACTCAATATTTACGAATGATTTCATTGGCTTAATAGGTATTAAATTTCTACTTTTGCAATCTCAGAAACAACTATGAGTGATTCGATTAAACATGAGTGTGGTATTGCACTTATCCGTCTGCTAAAACCTTTATCTTATTATCAGCAAAAATATGGAACAGCACTTTATGGGCTTAACAAACTGTATTTGCTTATGGAAAAGCAGCATAACCGAGGTCAGGACGGTGCAGGTATTGCTACAATTAAACTTGATGTTAAGCCAGGTAAGCGTTATATAAGTCGTCATCGTTCAATGGGGGCCAATGCCGTTGCGGAGATCTTCGAATATGTTCAGAAGAAGTTTGCTGATGTCCATAATGAATCACCTGAATTATTACAAGATAGTGATTGGTTAAAAGATAATATAAGTTTTACTGGGGAGGTGCTAATGGGGCATTTACGTTACGGCACCCATGGAAAAAACAGTATTGAAAGTTGTCATCCCTTTTTACGACAAAATAACTGGATGACAAGAAATTTGGTTGTTAGTGGCAATTTCAATATGACAAATGTTGATGAATTGCTTGAACAATTATTTGAATTAGGACAGCATCCTAAGGAAAGGACCGATACGGTAACAGTTCTAGAAAAGATTGGACACTTTCTCGATACAGAAAATCAGGAATTATTTGATAAATATAAAAATGAAGGTTTTTCTAATGAGGAAATCAGCCATCAGATTGCCGAGCATATTGATGTAACATCGATTCTTCGTCGTTCAGCAAAGACCTGGGACGGCGGGTATACGATTAGTGGTATTTTGGGACATGGAGATGCTTTTGTAATGCGTGATCCGGTTGGAATCAGGCCTGCCTATTATTATCATGACGATGAAATTGTAATTGTTACTTCTGAACGCCCTGCCATACAAACAGCCTTTAATATTCCTCTTGAATTAGTGAAGGAAATTAAGCCAGGACACGCACTCATAATAAAAAAGAGCGGTAGGGTAACCGAAGAGCTATTCCGCGAACCAGAGGTGCAAAAATCATGTTCTTTTGAGCGGATTTATTTTTCCAGAGGAAGTGATGCAGACATATATCGTGAGCGAAAACAGCTCGGACTATTTCTTTGTCCGCAGATATTCGACGAGATCAACTATGATCTTAAAAACACTGTTTTTTCCTACATACCTAATACTGCTGAAGTAGCTTTCTATGGGATGGTTGAAGGCGTTCATAAATACCTCAGAGATTATCAAAAGGATATTCTGTTAAACCGTTCAGAAAAGATTTCAGACAGCGAGCTTGAAGAAGTTCTGAATATGTCTGCAAGGATTGAAAAAATTGCGATAAAAGATGTAAAGCTTCGAACGTTTATAACTCAGGATGCTGATCGCCAGGATATGGTAGCGCATGTTTATGATACCACATATGGATTAATCAATAAAGGATCTGACAACTTGGTGGTGCTAGACGATTCTATAGTCAGAGGTACAACTTTAAAACAAAGTATTCTTAAAATACTTGATAGATTAGGTCCTAAACGAATTATCGTTGTTTCTTCAGCCCCACAGATCAGGTATCCTGATTGTTATGGAATTGATATGTCAAGAATGGGTGAGTTTGTAGCATTTGAAGCTTCAATTTCACTTTTAAGGGAAACTGGTAGAGAAGATATCATTGAAAGGGTTTATCAAAATTGTATTGCATCTGAGAAGCTTGGGAATATGCAAACTGTGAATTTTGTACAGGAAATCTATAGTCAATTTTCTGATCAGGAAATTTCTGATAGAATTGCCAAAATTATTACTCCAAAGGATTTTAAAACAGATGTTAAGGTTATTTACCAGACATTAGACAATCTTCATAAGGCTATTCCGGCCCATCTTGGGGATTGGTATTTCTCTGGGAATTATCCAACACCAGGAGGTAATAAGGTAGTTAATAAAGCCTTTATGAATTGGATGGAGGGGAAGAATCAGCGAGCCTATTAACTTATTTGTTCAGAAGGCAATTCGTTAAAGCTGAAAGCCTAAAGCAAAAAGATTAAAGCTAAATAAGCAGATTCCCTGAATTGTCCCAGAATCAATTATCAACTGTCAATTGTCAACTGTCAATTAAATAAGTGAGTGCCCAGTCAGTAGATTATAAATTAATCTGACTGCAAAAATCAAAATCAGGACTCCGGCAATGCGGTTTAATCTGGCAATATTCCTTTCCTTGATCCTGTACCTTAGTTTATTTGCATAATATGCCTTTAAAACATCGAGACTAAACTGGGTAATCAGTATTGATCCAAAGAATGGTATGATTTCTGATGATTTTATTTCTCCTGAAATCGAAATTACACTACTGGTAACACTAAGCCAGTATAATAGAATGGCTGGATTGAAAATGCACATCAAAAATCCTTTGATAAAATAACCTGTATTTTTTCTTTTAGAGCTGGCTTGCTCATAATTTACTTTTACCTTTTTAAACAGGTAATAAAGTCCAATGATAAACAAAATAGAACTTCCTGCAATTCCTATCTGCATGCGATATGCATTTTCAAGGGCAATATATGATGTACCATACAAGCTGATACCCACATAAAAAATATCACTGACAAGTACGCCACCTGCAAGTGAAACTCCGGCATAGAATCCTTTTTCAATACTGGTTTTTATCAGAGCGAAAAATACAGGCCCGGTTAGAAACGAAAGCACAAATCCCAATCCTATTCCTGATACGATTGATTCTATCATTCCGAAAATTTATTCCTATTATTAATTTTGCAAATTAACCTAAAAACAGAGAAATATACATTATGATTGATAAAAACATTTAAAACTTAGAGATATGAGAAATTTAATTTATGTTAGATAATTATTTAACAATAAAAATCAGTTATGGATATTAATTCACAAAAAAATTATTCCTCGGCTTTATACACTTTGATTACAGTGTTTTTCTTTTGGGGCTTTCTGGCTGCCAGCAATGGAATCTTTATTCCTTTTTGTAAGACACATTTCAATTTAACACAGTTTGAGTCTCAATTGATCGACTTTACATTTTATGGTGGATATTTTATTGGTTCCCTAATACTGTTTTATGCATCCAAGATTATAAAGGTGGATATCCTGAATTATCTGGGATATAAGAATAGTATTGCTATCGGACTCGTAGTGTCTGCAGGAGGAGCTTTGCTGATGATACCTGCTGTTGGTTCAGGTTCGTTCGCATTTATTTTGTTCTCTTTCTTTGTTGTTGCAATAGGCTTTTCACTTCAGCAAACCGCTGCAAATCCATTTGTAGTTGCCCTTGGAAGTCCGGTAACTGGTGCTAATCGTTTGAATCTTGCTGGAGGAGTTAATAATTTGGGTGGAATTTTAGGCCCGATTGCTGTTAGTATTATCCTTTTTGGAACAGCAAGTAATGCTGTGCCAAAGGAAGTAGAAATTGAGTCGATTAATTTGTTGTATTATATTCTTGCCGGTTTGTTTTTAGCAGTGGCACTTTATTTTTGGATGGCCAAATTACCAAAGGTAACCAGTGATGAAAAAGTTGAGGCAAGTGGCAAAACCAATATGCCTTTATTTGTAATTTTTGTTGCTTTCTTATTGATTCTGGCAGCAGATCCAATTGCCGTTGCAACTGGTCTGGGTATGAACATATTTGTCTATTTATCATTGTTTATAATGGTTGCTACTTTGTTGTTAGCACTCAGGTCTGCAGGGAAAGACAAAACAGGTTGGGGTGCAATGGGTTATCCTCAACTCATCCTGGGAATGATTGCAATTTTTACCTATGTAGGAGTGGAAGTGACCATACAAAGTAATATGGGCGCCTTACTGGAACTGCCTGAATTTGGAGGTCTGAGTGGGTCTGAAATTGCGCCATTTATATCACTTTATTGGGGAAGTATGATGATTGGACGATGGGCAGGTGCTGTGAGTATTTTTAAATTAGCAAAGCAGACAAAAACAATTTTGACTATTGTTGTTCCTTTTATTGCGTTTGCGATTATTCTGATTGCAAATCATTTGAACGGAGCTTCTGTTGAACAATTTTTCATCTATGGTGTTTGCATCGTAATTCTGATAGCGGGATTCTTTTTTAGTCAGGATAAACCTGCAAAGACCCTTCTTACTTTTAGTGTGTTGGGATCTATTGCTATGATTGTTGGATTGTTAACTGATGGTCAGGTTGCCATTTATGCATTTTTAAGTGGCGGACTTTGCTGTTCAATTATGTGGCCATGTATTTTCGCACTTGCCATCACCGGTTTAGGTAAATATACTTCTCAGGGCTCTGCATTTCTTATCATGATGATTCTAGGTGGAGCAATCATACCTCCTGTTCAGGGAATATTAGCTGATACCAGTGGTATTCATTTCTCATATATCGTTCCATTCCTTTGCTTTGTCTATCTGGTATATTTTGCTATAAAAGTTAGTTCTGAATTGAAAAAGCAAGGAATTGATGTAAATGATTTAGAGGCAGAAGCATCACATTAATGAAAGTTAAACCAAGCTTCGACTTGATTTTTATGAATCTTGCAACCGACCTGGCTGAACGCTCTCATTGCGTAAAGGCTCAGGTCGGTGCCGTTTTAACAAAAGATACCCGTATTATTTCCATAGGTTATAATGGTCCTCCTGCAGGGACACATAACTGTGATGAGGAGTGGCCTAGTACCGGTTGTCCACGTGATTCGAAAAATAGCTGTTCACTTGCACTTCATGCGGAAGAGAATGCAATTCTTTATGCCGTTAAAAATGGTTCTACATTAGAAGGTTCAACACTTTACCTCACTCTATCTCCTTGTTTAGCCTGTGCTAGGATTATATTTTCATCTGGTATTAAAAAGGTTTGGTTTAAAGCATCATATGCTGAATATAAAGGTCTACCTTCAGATGAAGGAGTTGATTTTCTAAACCGTTTTGGTGTGGAATGTCTCAAGTTCTGAGAAGATTGCAATACTTTAACAATATCCTGCTTATCTCGTAATCTTGAGAGTTTGCAATTTCTTAAATTGCGACACTATTTCATTGAATTGTACTCATGGGTTATAAAAGTTTAGCAGAATGCGTTTCAGATCTTGAAAAGCATGGACATTTGATCAGAGTTAAGGAGGAGGTTGATCCTTTTCTTGAGGCTGCTGCAATTCATTTGCGGGTTTTCGAAAATGGAGGTCCGGCAATCTTGTTCGAAAACATTAAAGGCAGTAAATTTCCCGCTGTATCCAATTTATTTGGTACCCTAGACAGGTCGAAATTTATGTTCAGAGATACTCTCGAATCAATAAAAACTCTCGTTGACCTTAAATCGGATCCTTTGAAGGCGGTTAAAAATCCATTTAAATATGTCGGATCAGGTCTTACTGCTTTTTCGGCTTTGCCATGGAATAAACAAGTGTTTTCACCAGTTAAATTTGGTAAAACAAAAATATCTGATTTGCCCCAAATTGTGAATTGGCCTATGGATGGTGGACCATTTATAACGATGCCTCAGGTTTATACGGAAGATATTGACAAGCCGGGTATTATGAATGCCAATCTGGGAATGTACCGGATTCAGTTGGGTGGGAATGAGTATAGTCAAGATCAGGAGATCGGATTACATTATCAACTACACCGTGGTATTGGAGTACATCAAACAAAGGCGAATGCAAAGGGTTTGCCTTTAAAAGTAAGTATTTTCATCGGTGGCCCTCCGGCTCATCCACTTGCCGCTGTGATGCCATTGCCTGAAGGGTTATCGGAAATGACTTTTGCGGGTGCGCTTGGTAATCGCAGGTTCAGATATTTTTATGACAAGGAAGGTTTCTGTATTTCTTCTGATGCGGATTTTGTTATTACGGGTACGGTAGAGCCCGGACAAAATAAACCTGAGGGCCCTTTTGGCGATCATTTGGGTTATTATAGCTTACAACATCCTTTTCCGTTAATGAAGGTTAGAAATGTCTACCATCGTAAAAATGCTATCTGGTCATTTACTGTTGTTGGCAGACCACCTCAGGAGGATACAAGTTTTGGAGCGCTGATTCATGATATTACCGGTTCTGCCATACCAAAAGAAATTCCGGGGCTTCATGAAGTTAATGCAGTTGATGCAGCAGGCGTTCATCCATTACTTTTTGCAATTGGTAGTGAGCGATATACTCCGTATTTGAAAGAGAAGAAGCCTCAGGAGATTCTTACTATTGCTAATCATATTTTAGGTAAAAGTCAGCTGAGTCTCGCAAAATACCTCTTCATTTGCAACAAAGAAGATGACCCTTCACTCAAAACGAGTAATATTGAGGGATTTTTTAAGCATATTTTGGAACGGATTGACCTCAGTCGTGATTTACATTTTCATACCAAAACCACTATTGATACACTTGATTATAGTGGGACAGACATCAATTCAGGGTCAAAAGTTACGATTGCAGCTGCAGGTGATAAAAAAAGAATTCTTTGGACGGAATTAGCGGCCTCATTTTCTCTTCCCCGGCCTTTCTCCAATTTTAAAATGATTATGCCCGGAGTTTTGGCTGTAGAGTCTCCGTCTTTTGAGAGCTATCAGCAAACCGAAAAGGAAGTTAATATTTTGAATGCAGCGTTATCAACCAAGGATCTTGATGGTCTGCCTTTATTAATTTTATGTGATGATGCCGGATTTGTGTCAGATAGTATAAATAATTTTGTTTGGGTTAGCTTTACCCGAAGTAATCCATCCCATGATATTTATGGAATTAATTCCTTTATTGAGCATAAACATTGGGGTTGTAAAGGGCCAATGATTATTGATGCCAGACTTAAAAAGCACCATGCACCGGAACTTATTAAGGACAAACAGGTTGAAGAAAGAGTAAATAGATTGGGTGAAAATGGCCGTTCGCTCTATGGAATTATTTAGAATAGCATTCTTTGATTAAGTCTCATTATTTATGAAAATACGTCTTGCTATCACTAGGCAAATCTGATATTGCCGCTTTAATGGTGTTTTGTTTACTCCCTATGCATTTCCTTAGTTGAAATGAATAAACTTAGACTTATCTCATGTATCAGATATAAATACGTGAAAAGCTAGCTAGTATTTTCAGCCTCTGTACAAAAAAGTTATCTTTGACTATGCAAGAAAAAATCATCATTCTTGACTTCGGGTCGCAATACACACAGCTTATTGCCCGAAGAGTCAGGGAACTAAATGTATATTGTGAAATACATCCTTTTAACCATCTTCCTGAATTCGATCTTTCAGTTAAGGGTGTAATTCTTTCAGGTAGTCCGTATTCTGTCAGACAGTCTGATTCACCACAAGTTAACTATCAGGAATTACAAAAGAAATTTCCAATTTTAGGAGTTTGTTATGGCGCTCAATATATTGCACATACTTCGGGGGGGGAGGTTAAGGCCTCATCAACACGCGAATATGGCCGAGCTTGTCTCGATTATATTGACTCCACGCATCCTCTGTTTAGAAATATTCCCAAAGGTTCTCAAACATGGATGTCGCATGCTGATACTATAGCCTCAATTCCTGACAATTTTGAAATTATTGCCAGTACTGATTCTGTCAGGGTAGCTGCTTATCATGTTAAAAATACGAATGTTTACGGTATTCAATTCCATCCTGAAGTAACTCACAGTACAGACGGTAAGCAACTTCTTCAAAATTTTCTGGTTGATATTTGTGGGTGTAGTCAAGATTGGACACCCGATGCATTTATAGAAACAACAATAGCCTCCCTCAAAGAGAAATTAGGGGATGATAAGGTGATTTTAGGCTTATCTGGCGGGGTAGATTCATCTGTAGCAGCTGTTTTACTTCATCAGGCAATCGGAAAAAACCTTCATTGTATATTTGTGGATAATGGTCTGTTGCGTAAAGATGAGTTTGATCAGGTGCTTGATTCTTACCAGCATATGGGATTGAATGTACATGGTGTCAGAGCCGGAGACAGATTCCTTAGTCAGCTTGCTGGCATTAAAGATCCTGAAACCAAAAGGAAAACTATTGGTCGTGTATTCATTGAGGTGTTTGATGATGCTGCGCATGAAGTTCAGGATGTAAAATGGCTCGGTCAGGGTACAATTTATCCCGATGTAATTGAATCAGTTTCTATCAAGGGTCCTTCAGCAACAATTAAATCTCACCACAATGTGGGTGGTTTACCTGATTTTATGAAACTTAAGGTAGTTGAGCCATTGAATACCCTTTTTAAAGATGAAGTTAGGAGAGTTGGTAAAACATTAGGAATGGATGCTGCTCTTTTAGGCAGGCACCCATTTCCCGGACCTGGTTTGGCAATTCGTATACTGGATGATATAACTCCTGAAAAAGTAGAAATTCTCCAGGAGGCAGATTCAATTTATATCAGTAATTTGAAATCTTCCGGCTGGTATGACAAAGTTTGGCAGGCAGGAGCAATCTTTTTACCGGTACAGTCGGTTGGAGTAATGGGTGATGAGCGTACTTACGAACATGTAATCTGTTTAAGAGCAGTAAGTTCTGTAGATGGTATGACTGCAGACTGGAGTCACCTGCCTTATGAACTTTTGGCTAAAATTTCTAACGAAATAATTAATAATGTAAAAGGAATTAACAGAGTTGTTTATGATATTAGTTCTAAACCACCTGCTACGATTGAGTGGGAATAGACTTCTGAGTTTACTTTGCGTGTTGATTTTTTTATCAGCATGCTCTAAAAAAGTTTTTCCTCCAAAACCGGTCGAGAAACAGACACTTATTGAAGTACCCGTACCTAACGTTGAACAAGCTGTTAAAAAAAATATTGATCATTCAATAGTCCTTTTACTGCCTTTTCAGTTAAATACAATAAATCTTAAAACTTCCAAAAAAGCTGATCTCAACAAAGCAGATCTTGCTATTGATTTTTACCAGGGTTTCAAGCTCGCGCTTGATTCATTAAGTATTGGCGGTCATCGTTATGATTTGAAGGTTTTTGATACTCAGAATACGGAAACGCAAATTGTAAACCTTGCTTTGTCTAGTTCTGTTAAAAATCAGGATTTGATTGTAGGACCCATTTTTCCTGAAGGTATCCGTACTTTTTCTGAATTTTCGGATTTAGGTAAAATTCTTCAGGTTTCACCTTTGGCTGCTTCTATGCCTTCTGGATTTAATGATCCTAATCTTGTAAGTATAAATAATTCAATCGATCAGCATGCATTGAAAATAGCAGAATTCGTTATTAAGCAGTATAAACCTGAAGATGTTCAACTTGTTTTGATAAATACTCAAAAGACAATTGATGCTCGCTATTCGAATTTTATCAAGCGCTATATCAATGAATTATCCGGGTCCGGATTTCGGGTTATTGAACGTCCTAATGTTATTGGTATTGAAGGATACCTGAGTCGTACGAAGAATAATCTTGTTTTAATTACTTCTAGCGACAGGTCATTTTTGATACCAGCAATTGACAAGCTTTATAATTTAAAGAATCAACAATTCAAAATTGAGCTATTTGGGCATCCCGACTGGATGAAGGCCAGATATCTTAACGCTGAAAAGATGCAGGCATTGAATGCCCGAATCAGCACTTCTTATTTTGTGAACTATAAAACTCAGGATGTCAAAAATTTTGTTGCCAGATATCGTAGTGAATTCGGAATGGAACCTTCTGAATATTCCTTTAAAGGATTTGATACAGCCTATTATTTTGGAACTTTAATTGAAAAATATGGTGAGCTATATCCGGATTATTTGATTAACGAGATTTATAAAGGTTTGCATAATGAGTATCGTTTTGTGAAAGATCCAAAATATGGATATAGGAATACCAGCTTAATGCTTTTAAGGTATCAAAATTTTGAATTACAGCTTGTAAAATGAGAGCAGAGCAACAATTGAGATCATTTTTACGTGTATTTGATAATTTCCCTGCTGATAAACCTCTTGCCAAATTTCTTCCTGAATTCTTTAAAAGGAACAAACAAATGGGTTCCAATGATCGGCGCTCTGTATCAAGGTTACTTTACAATTATTTCAGACTAGGTAGGGCCCTTGCCAACAAGTCTGTTGAAGAACGATTATTTCTTGCTGAATTTCTTTGTACATCAGTAGACAACCCTTTTCTTCATCATTTTCGTTCTGACCTGAATCAAATGATTTACCTAAAT
Source organism: Daejeonella sp. (assembly GCA_044341405.1). GTDB lineage: Bacteria > Bacteroidota > Bacteroidia > Sphingobacteriales > Sphingobacteriaceae > Daejeonella. The sequence continues at coordinate 13,202 of JBIIRT010000010.1, forward strand.
ATTGAAGAAAAAATTAAGTACGCTTCAATAAATGAAGGATTAATAATTGAGCAAGTATTTCCTTTTACCAATCATTTATCCGAAGGAATTGATAAAGAAGCTTTTCTGTTATCATTTTTTGTACAACCCGACCTCTTTATTAGAGTAAATCCGAAGGCCTTGTCATGGGTATTAAAAACACTTGAGGATTGCAGTATTGACTTTAGCCTGATTACCCATAATACGGTGGCATTGCCCAATGGTACAAATCTTAATTCCCTTTTTTCTGACAGTACTTTTCCTGTAAAGCCCTATGAAGTACAGGATTTGTCATCACAAAGAACAGCAAAATATTTCAAGCCTAATCGTTTCGAGCATTGGTGGGATGCATGTGCAGCATCCGGGGGTAAGTCATTGCTGTTGTTTTCAGAGCAATCTGATATTAAACTTTTAGTTTCTGATATTCGTGAGAGTGTTTTGGATAATCTTGATGAACGATTTATAGCAGCCGGACTTACAACTTATCAGAAAAAACTAATAGATCTGACAAAGAATGCAGATCCCGAAATTCACCATTATGAATTTGACGGAATCATTCTGGATGCACCATGCACCGGCTCAGGAACCTGGGGTAGAACTCCTGAGATGATTAGTCAGTTTGAGGAATTTAAGATACAGGGATTTCAGAATCTTCAGAAAGTTATTGCAGCTAATGTGATTAAATATTTGAAGCAAGACAGACCTTTGATTTATATAACATGCTCAGTTTTTAAAGAAGAGAATGAGGAAATAATTAGCTGGTTACAAAAAAATCATGGAATGCAGCTAGAAGGATATGAATTAATTAAAGGTTACGAAAACAAAGCAGATACCATGTTTGTTACCCGCTTAATCAAAAAATAGAGTCAATTTATTTATAGTAAAAGCTTAAAGTCCGGTATTATTTCTGAAAAGTTTGATTGCAATTGCCAAAAGTATTATTCCAAAGGCTTTACGCATGATATTTAAACCTGTTTTTCCAAGTATTTTCTCAAGATAAATCGTGTTTTTCAGTACGATATATACAAAAACTATGTTCAGAATAATACCTACTATAATATTGGGGGTTTCATATTCTGATTTTAATGATAGGAGCGTTGTAAGCGTTCCTGAACCTGCAATTAATGGAAAAGCCAAGGGTACGATGGAAGCACTTTCAGAAACCTCCTCCTTGAAAAAATTTATACCTAGTATCATCTCCATAGCTATTATGAAAATCACCATTGAACCTGCTATTGCGAATGAAGAAACATCTAGTCCTATAATTTTCAACATTTCATCTCCTATGAATAAAAAGAGAATCATAATGAGAAGTGCAACTAAAGAAGCCTTTTCAGACTGGATATGTCCTACTTTATTTCTTAATGCAATTACAATTGGGATAGATCCGAGTATATCTATGATCGCAAATAAGATCATAGTAACTGAAAGGATTTGTTTTAAGTTAAAGTTTTCCATTACCAAAATTTCGAGGTAGTGTCTTTTGATAGTTACATATAAAGAAAAAAGGTTTCAGACAATTCTGAAACCTTTTCTTTTATAGTTAATTTATTTATTCCTGCTCTTTCTCAACAACTTTTCCATCTCTTAACTCCCGAACCTTACTGTGGCTCCTGCCATATATAAAATATATAATTACCCCAAGGGCCATCCAGATAAATAAACGGATCCAGCTTTCTGTGGGTAATGAATACATTAAATAAAGACAAACAAGAATACCCATAACAGGAACAAATGGTACAAATGGTGTTCTAAATGGACGTACAGCATCAGGTAATGATTTACGCAATACCATGATTCCGATACAAACTAAGCAGAATGCAAATAAAGTACCTATACTAACCATATGTCCCAAATCTGAAACTGGTACAAGTCCTGCAAAAAGACTTACAAATACAAGGAAGAATAAGTTTGTTTTCCATGGGGTGCGAAACTTAGGATGAACTGAAGCAAAGAATTTTGGCAATAAGCCGTCCTTGGCCATAGTATAGAACACACGTGATTGTCCCATTAACATTACTAAAATTACTGAAGTATAACCTGCAAGAATTGCTATGATCAATGCATCCTGTAAAAAGGTGTATCCAGTCATTGCAAATGCTGTTGCTGCAGGCTTCGCATCACCTGCAAAGTCCTTATAATTAACAAGCCCTGTCATTACATGGGCAAAAAGTACGTAAAGGATAGTACATACAATCAAGGATCCTAAAATACCTATTGGCATACCTTTTTGCGGGTTTTTTGCTTCCTGAGCTGCAGTAGAAACTGCATCGAATCCTATGAAAGCAAAAAATACTACGGCTGCTCCGGTTGAAATTCCTGTCCATCCGAAATTTTCCCATGTTCCTGTGTTCTCAGGTATATACGGAACATAATTTTCAGGGTTGATATGACTCCATCCTAATGTTATGAACATCAATACAACTGCTACTTTAAGAATTACCAGAACGTTATTCATTGTAGCTGATTCCTGTGTTCCTCTTATTAAAACAAGTGATAATACACATACAATGAAAATTGCGGGAAGATTGATTATTCCACCTTCGATAACAGTCCCATCTCCAAGTTTCATTGTTTCCCAAGGTGAAACAATGAATTCATGTGGAAGATTTATGTTGTATTTATGTAATAACTCCAAAAGGTACCTCGACCAGCTAACCGCTACGGTTGCTGCACCCAAGGCATATTCCAGAACAAGATCCCAACCGATGATCCAGGCCATAAATTCACCCATTGTTGCATAAGAATAGGTATAAGCACTACCTGCAACTGGTATCATAGAGGCAAATTCTGCATAACATAAACCTGCAAATGCGCAGGCGAACGCTGCAAGAGCAAATGAAATGGTTACTGCCGGACCAGCATTCTCTGCTGCAGCTATACCGGTTAATGAAAATAATCCGGCGCCAATAATTGCACCAACTCCAAGTGCAACAAGATTAACACTGCTCAGCGAACGTTTTAAAGTACCTGCACCTGTTTCATTGGACTCGAACAATAATTGTTCAATAGATTTTTTATGGAACATACAAATTGGTTTAGTTTAGATATGTTTTGTGTCTAGCTTGTCAAACGTAATTATTTTAATCGGGAATATAAAACCAGTGTAATCATGATGAATAGAATTCAAAAATATTGAACATTTATAAGCTTTACAATGATGTAAAAATCAAAAAGCAGAAGAAGTTTGTCAAAACGCCTTCTGCTTTTTCGCTTACTTTTTATCTGCTGATTGTGTCAGTTTTGTTAACTAAGGTATCAGTAATTGTTTTGCCTGATTGATCAACAGTGTTTATGATCTTTATTTCTTTTCTGACTTCAACTTTTTCCTGATGGGATGTGCCTGCAGAAATGTGAGGAGCAATAATCAGGGAAACAATGGACATTAATTTAATTAGAATATTCATTGAAGGGCCTGATGTATCCTTGAATGGATCCCCAACTGTATCTCCGGTTACTGAAGCCTTATGTGGTTCGGATTTCTTATAATACATTTCGCCATTGATTTCTACACCCGCCTCAAATGATTTCTTTGCATTATCCCAAGCTCCACCGGCATTCGACTGAAACATACCCATTAATACGCCAGAAACAGTTACCCCTGCTAATAAACCACCCAATACCTCAGGCCCAAAAGCGAAACCAATGATTATTGGAACAATCAGCGCAATTGCTCCAGGGAGCATCATCTCACGAATTGAGGCTTTTGTTGATATAGCTACGCATTTCTCATATTCAGGCTTAGCTTTGTATTCCATAATTCCTGGAATCTCACGAAATTGCCTTCTTACTTCATTTACCATATCCATTGCAGCTCTTCCCACTGCAGAAATACATAGAGCTGAGAAGATGAATGGAATCATGCCCCCTACAAATAGTCCGGCTAGTACATCAGCTTTGTAGATATCTATACGATCTATACCAGCAACTCCAACAAATGCAGCGAATAAAGCCAAAGAGGTTAAAGCAGCGGAAGCGATTGCAAACCCTTTTCCGGTTGCAGCTGTTGTATTTCCAACAGCATCTAAATTGTCTGTACGTTCTCTTACTTCCGGAGGTAGTCCGCTCATTTCGGCAATACCACCTGCATTATCGGCTATTGGTCCGAATGCATCAATGGATAACTGCATTGCTGTAGTAGCCATCATTCCTGCTGCAGCAATTGCTACACCATAAAATCCAGCAAAGTAAAAGGAGCCATAAATTCCGGCAGCCAATACCAAAATTGGAAGAACTGTTGATTCCATACCCACAGATAATCCGGCAATAATATTAGTTGCATGCCCAGTAGACGACTGGCGGATGATACTCATTACCGGACGTTTGCCCATAGCAGTGTAATATTCAGTTATTAAACTCATTAAGGTACCTACAACAAGTCCGACAATGATTGCAAAAAATACATCCATTTTACTGAACTCAAAGCCCCTTATCAGCATATTTTCCGGAAGCATCCAATCTACTGCAAAAAAAGAAACGATTGCAGTTAAAACGATTGATGACCAGTTTCCCATATTCAATGCATTTTGAACACTATCAGTTTCTTTGCTGATTTTAACAAATGCAGTGGCAACTATCGATAAAATTAGTCCGAGACCAGCAATTAACATGGGTAACAAAATTGGGGCAATACCTCCAAAATTATCTATCGAGGTGATTTCACGTCCTAGAATCATTGTTGCAAGAATAGTGGCTACGTAAGATCCGAATAGATCGGCACCCATACCAGCAACATCACCTACGTTATCACCCACATTGTCAGCAATAGTAGCTGGGTTACGAACATCATCTTCAGGAATACCTGCTTCAACCTTTCCCACAAGATCTGCCCCAACATCGGCGGCCTTAGTATAAATACCACCACCAACACGTGCAAAAAGTGCAATTGATTCAGCTCCAAGTGAGAATCCGGCCAGAACCTCAAGAGCTTTCTCCATTTCTTTACCATTTACACTAGCACCAGTATTGATGACATATATCTGATAAAATACAATAAACAAGCTTCCTAATCCAAGAACTGCTAGTCCTGCAACACCTATACCCATCACACTACCAGCGGTAAATGAGACTTTTAAAGCACTTGCAAGACTGGTTCTTGCAGCTTGTGTAGTTCTTACGTTTGCCTTAGTTGCGATATTCATTCCGATATATCCAGCAAGAGCAGAGGTAAATGCACCGATAACAAAAGAAATAGATATAACCCAGCTTGATGTTTCAACAAGGGTACCAGAATAAGCTAATAGAATGGCTGCAATAGCAGAAAAATATCCAAGTACTTTCCACTCAGCTTTGAGAAAAGCCATTGCTCCATCAGCAATATAACCGGAAAGTCTTTGCATATTTTCATCGCCGGCATCTTGCTTAGTTACCCAGGCCGATTTAACAGCCATAACTATAATGCCGAAAATACCCATTGCAGGTATTAAATAAATTAAATTGTTTTGTAAAAACTCCATAGAAACCAAATTTGTTATTGATATTTTTTCTTATTCGAATGGCAAAAATAGCAGGGTTATTCTATTATTCAAACATAGAAATTCACAATGTTGTGATATTCAGTTCGATTAATCAGTTTTGTATTATATATCTATTGATTATGAGGTAGTTATGTTCAAAAATTATTTATAATTTTTAAACTTTTTTTTTGCTTTTTTTTAGAAAATTTTGAATTGAGTGAAATTAATTGGTAATGAGGTATTATTTTAATGTAAGTTTAATCTTAAATCAAATTTTTAATTGTTATGAATGAAATAGTAGAGCAAAATGAAATGAAGCGCGAGCTCGGTTTATTGGATGCAACTTTACTTGTTGCAGGAAGCATGATCGGATCTGGTATCTTCATTGTAACCGCTGATATAACACGAAATGTAGGTTCTGCAGGGTGGCTTATTACCGTCTGGCTTATTACCGGTTTGATGACATTGATTGCAGCCGTAAGTTATGGTGAGTTAAGCTCAATGTTTCCAAAGGCAGGTGGACAATATGTTTATTTGAAAGAGGCTTATAATCCTTTGGTAGGCTTTTTATACGGCTGGAGTTTTTTCGCGGTTATTCAAACGGGTACTATTGCAGCTGTTGGTGTTGCATTTTCAAAATTTACTGCTTATTTGTGGCCTGCAGTTAGTGAAGATATTGTACTATTTAATCTTGGCTCCATAACCGTATCTCCGGCACAGGTTCTGGCTATTTTGATTATAATATTGTTGACTTATATCAATACAAAAGGAGTGAAGGGGGGTAAAATCATTCAAACTTCCTTTACTATGACTAAGCTCGTGAGTTTATTCGGTTTGATCCTATTCGGGTTCATAATGATTAAACCTGATATTTGGGAGGCCAACTGGGTTAATGCCTGGAGCATGCAAAAATTAACTGTCGATGGAACTTTTGAATCATATACCCTTGTTGCTGCTTTGGGTGCAATAGCCGCGGCAATGGTTGGCTCAATTTTCAGTAGTGATGCGTGGAATAATATTACTTTTATTGCAGGTGAGGTCAAAAATCCAAAACGCAATATCGGCCTCAGTTTGTTTTTGGGAACCCTAATTGTCACTGTAATTTATGTTCTGGCTAATCTGGTTTACATGGCGGTTCTTCCATTGCAGGAAATAGCAACTGCTGATAAGGATAGAGTTGCAGTCGCTGCATCAAGCGTAATATTTGGAAACATAGGCACAGTAATTATTGCACTTATGATAATGATATCTACTTTTGGCTGCAACAACGGATTAATTCTAGCGGGTGCTAGAGTTTATCATACCATGGCAAATGATGGATTATTCTTCAAAAGGACTGCGTCATTAAACGAACATGCTGTGCCCGAGTTTGGATTATGGCTTCAATGTCTTGTGGCATCTGTTCTATGTTTAAGTGGTAGGTACGGTGATTTACTGGATATGATCTCTTTCGTAGTTGTTATATTCTATGTTCTAACTATAATTGGTATATATATACTGCGGGTTAAACGCCCTGATTTAGAGAGGCCATATAAAGCTTTTGGATATCCCTTTCTTCCTGCAGTGTACGTTATAATGGGAATTTGCTTCTGTACTCTACTCATTATTTACAAGCCAAATTTTACATGGCCTGGTCTGATAGTTGTGTTAACCGGTGTTCCGGTATTTTACATGTGGAAAGCTTTTGCCAAAAAAGGTGTACAATCAATAAAGGATTAAAAATTTCTTTACCGAAATTATAGCTTGTATTTGTGATTAATATCCTCAAATCCTGTGATTCTAGTCATGTTTGTATGGATTAGTTTTTAAGATTTTTGTAATGTTTAGAACATATTTATTATGAAAAGTTTGAAAGATAAAGTTGTAATTATTACCGGATCAGGATCAGGAATCGGAAGGGCAGCAGCAATTTTGTGTGCAAAAGAGGGTGCTAAAGTCGTAGTTTCTGATATTAATGAAGAAAATGGTCTTGCTGTGTCTGCCGAAATCGTTCATGCTGGGGGAGAAGCTGTTTTTATAAAAGCGGATACCAGTAAAGCTGAAGATAACAGGACTCTAGTTGAACAAGCAGTTTTGAAATATGGTGCATTACATGTTGCTGTAAATAATGCAGGTATCGCCGGACCAATTAGCAATATTGCTGAATATCCCATTGATGGATGGCAAAAAGTTATTGAGACAAATTTATCCGGAGTTTTTTATGGCTTGAAATATCAGATTCCGGCTATGCTGAAATCAGGTGGAGGTAGTATTATAAACATTGCATCAATTCTGGGTGCTGTGGGCACTAAATTTTCTCCTGCCTATGTTGCAGCAAAACATGGTGTTGTTGGATTAACAAAAGCTGCTGCACTTGAATATGCCGATCAAAAAATTCGAATCAATTCAGTCGGGCCTGCATATATAAAAACACCCATGTTAACGAATGCACTTGATGCGGCTACACTCAACATGATAAAGGGTATGCATCCAATTAATAGATTAGGAGAATCAGAAGAAATTGCGGAGCTAATTCTTTGGTTAGGGTCTGAAAAATCATCCTTTGTCACAGGATCTTATTATCCGATTGACGGTGGTTATCTCGCCCAGTAGTTTAAAATTAGGCATCTTGAACTGAAGAATCAGATTTTTCCCTATCCTGATGCTTTAAGTTTTATTTCTGAAATAAAGAGTAACATTATATTATTTCAGCAACCACAAAAGTGCTGCCACCAACAAATATAAGATCATCTTTTTCAGCAGAAATTTTAGCGGCATCAAGAGCCTCGGTTACCGATAGATAGTATTCACCTTTTAAGTTGTATGCACTTGCTTCATTTCTTAATTCAACTGCAGGTTTTGCTCTGGGTAAATTAGGTTGGCAGAAGTAATATACCGCACTTTCAGGAAGCATTTTCAAAATCCCGGAACTATCTTTGTCTTTGAGCATTCCAATAACCATGTGAAGCTTTTTAAAAGAGCTTTGCCCAATGTTTTTTATCACCTCCTTTATGCCATCTTCATTGTGTCCGGTATCACATATAACTCTGGGTGATTGATGGAGCGTTTGCCAGCGTCCCATCAAACCTGTAAGTGATTTAACCTGTTTCAGAGCTTCAGTGATGTCATCATCTGAAATGACATAATTTAACATCCTTAGTTGTTTCACAGCACTAAGTACACCACATAGGTTTTTTAATTGGTAGCTTCCTGTTAGATCCAAATCAAGCCTGCTAAATTTAAATTCAGATGGTATTTTGTCGTTTATCTGACTGAAGTCTATTTTTAAATATTCAGGTAAATTCTCTTGTTCAATTGCCCTTTCAATTAACCATTCATCTGATGCAAATACTATTTCAGATTGCTGCTCTTGTGCCTTTTTTAAAAAGATACTAGCTACGTCAATTTGCTTTTGACTAATTACTATCGGCACTCCTTTTTTTATTATCCCGGCCTTCTCTCCAGCAATTAATTGCAGCGTATTTCCCAGAATATTCATATGGTCATACCCAATATTACTAATTAGGGAAAGTTCAGGCTTAATTACATTTGTTGAGTCTAGTCTACCACCTAAGCCAACCTCAATAATTGCAATATCTATATCATTTAACGAGAAATGATTAAATGCCATCGCGACAGTTGCTTCAAAAAAGGAGGGTTCAATCTGTTCAATAAATTCATAATTATTATTCACGAATTCCAAAACTTCTTGCTCTGATATCATTTCACCATTTATCCGAATCCTCTCCCTGAAATCCTTAAGGTGTGGGGAAGTGTATAAACCGGTTTTATAACCAGCCGTTTGAAGAATTGCAGCTAGCATATGTGATGAAGAGCCCTTTCCATTGGTTCCACCAATATGTACCGATTTAAACTTTTTCTGTGGTTCAGAAAGATGGCTACAAAATTTTTCAGTATTGATGAGATCTGCCTTTATTGCATCGGCACCAAGGCGTGAAAACATGGGAAGCCTGGAATATAAGTAGGAAATTACAGCGCCGTAAGATTCAAAGATCCCTGAAGCCTCAGAATTGTCGGAAGTAATCTCAGGAAGATTCATTAATTAGCCAATTATGTGGACTTATTTTACCTTGAAATTGAACATAACCACACCAATTTGAACTTCTGGCGCTGATTCCAGCTTGTTCAGAGAAGATCCAATTACGGCCAGTCGGCATTTTTCCCAGATATCTTTATCGGATAAAGTGGTGCCTTTCACACCTGGAATTGCATTTACGACCACTCCGTTTTTATCAACAAATATCCGTACGGCAACCCGACCATATTTTTGACCATTATCCTTGGGTGGACTAAGATTTGTGAATCTGCGGCTTTTCAGATCCAAACTATATGGACCGTTTCCTGAACCGCCTTCGCCATAATCCGGTGATAAAGGGTCGCCATTAGTACTTCCCTGGTTGCCTGCAACTGTGCCAGTTCCATCACCCTTCCCCAAACCATCATTTTTCTTTCCTTTATACAAGGCATTTTGATTAACAACGGGTTTATTATCTTTCGCAGGAGTTGTTACAGCGGGTGCTTTGGCACTGCTCTTTTCTTTAGTTATAACTTCAGGAGCTTCTTCATTATCCTGAGTGGCAATTGTTTTATCGGAAACTTCAGAATTGGATTCGTTTGAAGTAGTATTTTCCATGATCACTTTATCCGGTGATGTAAGATTGGCGTCAGGTGAGGTAGAAGGCTCTTCAACGCTCATATAGTCATCGCCCATGCCAAATTCAGAGGTTCCATAATTTACAATTATTCCTCCGGTACCTGTATCCGGTTCAACACGGCTGGCAACAATAAAGTAGCTTATAACCAAAAAAGCAAGCATTATACCTGTTGAAATGGCATATGCTTTTGGATAATTGTTTTCTTCTTGTCGTCGGTATTCAATCATTTTTTTGTTTCTGTCGCTAAAACAAGTTTTACCTTCAGTTTATTTGCAATATCTGTCAATTCGATTACATTTTCGATTGCTATTGTACGGTCAGCATAGAGTATTATGGTTAAATCAGGTGCTGCCTTTTGATAAGTTTCTATGCTTTGAAACAGATTTGCTGCATCCACTTGTTTTTTCTCTACATAATATTCCAGATCCTTTGTAATAGATACATTGATTGTTTTCTGAGGAATAGATTGACCGGAATTTGATCTTGGCAGAAATAATTTTACCACATTAGGGTTTGCAACTGCTGATGCAAGCAGGAAGAATAACAGCAGGAAAAACATAATGTCATTTAATGCTGAAGTATGAACCTCAACAGTCCCTCTTTGTCTTTTTCTTAGATTCATTTTCCGGGCTCCTCTAACAAATCAATAAATTCAATGGCATCTGTCTCCATTTTTAGTATGATTCTGTCTACCATAATATTTAATATATGATATAAGACATAAGCAATTATACCGATGATTAGTCCGGTGGCCGAAGTAATCATTTTTACATAAAGTCCACCAGAAATGGTTCCAATTTCAATGATTCCTTTAACTGAAACCTCATGAAAAATTGTGATTACACCAATGATAGTACCCACAAAACCAAGCATAGGTGCAATTCCTGCTATGATACCAAGTATGCTTATGTTTTTCTCCAATTTTGAAACCTCCAGTTTTCCAACATTTTCAATAGCACCTTCAATATCTTTAATTGGTCTTCCTATTCGTAATAAGCCTTTTTCAAGCATCCGTCCCAATGGGGTGTTGCTGTTCCTGCAAATGGCAAGAGCTGAATCAAGTTTTGCTGATTTTACACTCTGCTTGACTTGTAACATGAGATTCATTTCGTTTTTGGAAGCTTTTCGAATAGTTAAATAACGCTCTACAAATATTACCAGACCCATAAAGGCCAAAAATGCGAGTGGTACCATAACCCAGCCCCCTTTGAACAGTAACTCAATGAATCTTAATTCTTCAGTTGTTGGCATTGTTTGAATAGTTGATGCTGCAGCATCAGCTACAGGGCTTAAAGTGTCAATTTGCAATAGGTACATTTTTATGGATTTTTTAACGGTTTAACTCTGGCTATCCAGGCATCTTTATTGATATCTTTTTGAATCTGCTTTAGTTCATTATTTGCAGATGCTTCCTCGACAAAAGAACCTAAACTGATTTTCATTATTTTCCCTGGCAGATTCTCAACTATTTTTGCTTTGTAACCTTTTGAATTCATTTCGATTATAAAGCTTTCTGCGTCTTTTTTTCTGGCAAATGCAGCAACAATAATCTCATAACTGATGCCTTCATTGCTTGCATTAACTTTTTCATCAAGTAAACCAACAGCAGGTTTATTTTTAATTTCTTTTTGTGAAGATTCTAAAGTTTTTTCATTAATTATTGCACTACTGTCAGTTATTACGGCTTGGGTATTAACTGAATCTGAGGCTGCTGTGATTGAGGTTTTGATAGGTTCAACAGGAGCTGAAGTGCTGGCTTTTGGCGAAATAATATTCCTTACAAAAAGATTAAAATTCTGATTAAAATAGAACAATCCAAAGAGTGTGGCAGAAATAGTAAGAATACTTATTGTCAGAATAGGCAACAGCCTAGATTTTGGGGAATCGATATCCATTTCTTCCTCTACTTCATTTTCTTCAACCTGAGAATGAAGGTTAGAAAAATCTGTTAGTATTTCTTCATTTGGAGAAGCAATACTTTCTTTTTGTAGTTCAGGAATTGGTTTTAGTCCATAAAACTTGCCATTGATTTTAAAACCTTCTGTTGGTTTAAATGCCAAATTATTGTTTTCCTTATGAAGGATGCCCAAATGATTTATTTCAATAGCATCTGAACTATTGAGAATGTCCCGAATATTTTCTGTGAATTTTTTAATCAATTCTTCTGATGAAGATGTACTAAGATCTCTCTTCAGACTTATATATTCACTTAATAATGAGGAGTTAAAGGAGGTTTCTTTAAATGATAAGTGATAGGAAGGAGGGTAAAACAAATTACTTTGACTATCAAATTTACCAGCAATTCGTTCTTTAGTAAAAGTTCCCAAACCGGTGACGCTTACCACATCCTGTTCACTTAGCAATTCTGCGATGTAAAGTCCGATTTCCATTCTACGGTAAAGTTAAATTATAATTATCATTAGACAAAAATGCATTAAAATGCATAGTTTACCCCACCTAAAATGTTCATTCCCAATCTTGGATAATAAAGAAATCTTTGATATTGTTGGCCTATCAGATTGTTTGCTCGAATATAAACGCCGATTTTGCTATTTACTTTATATTCTGCACCCGCACTCAGATCAATAAAGCCGTCTATGCTTTTCGAAGCAAATGTTCCCGGTGTTCCATTTACTCTTGCATAAACATTGTCTTGAAATAATACTTCAGCATCAATAATTACCTTTCTGTTGATTTGGAACTTAGCATTAGACATCAGTCGGAGACTAGGTTTAAACCAAGCTTCTTTTTCTGTAGCCAGTGTATAATTTAATAGTTGTGCTTTGCCATTCAGGTTTAGAAATTCTGATGCTTTAACATTGATTTCACCCTCAAAACCCAGAATATTACTTTCTCCATTGTCATATACTGTTTCAAATCGGTTTGTAAGAGACTGGCTATTCACAAACAATTGGAGGTCATCTATGGTTTTGTACCAGGCCATTATTTTATAACCGAATTCGGCACTAGCATTCCCCTTAACGCCACCATAAATATTCATTTTCTCAAGAGAATTTTTGATTGCGATGTTTTTATTTAGGTAAGGATTCTCAAAGGCAAGATCTCTGAGATTTGTTTTTAAGACATCTCCATTAACACCAGCGAATATAGTGGCATATCCCTGGATAATTGGTAATTCAGCAAAAACTGCAGGGAATATATTAAGTCTTGACTGAGTTCCAAATTCCTGAACTATGTTTGCTCCAAGGTCAAGATTAAAACCTTTTGCTTTTAGTTTTATATAGGGATTGGCTCGTAGTATGTTGTTGCTGAACTGGTAAGATTGATCTTTAGTAGATGTTAAATCGATGGAAGTATTCACACCAAAATTTGTTTGTTTCACTTCCTTGTTAAGTGATCCTCTGAGTAAGAATGAACTTTCACGAGCCTCCTCAAGATTACTGAACTGGTAGGCATTGATATTTGCAAAATAATTAAAAGAGCTATTTTTAGAATAATTGCTAACCAATTCAGCTTCGCCACCTATTGTACTGAAGCGTAATTTACTCATATCAGCAGCCACTGCAGTTAGCGGATCAAAGCCATAAAAATTGCTTGCATTTCTGTCATAAATCAATTTTCCACTCAATGCATAATCATCAGTGATTGAACGGCCAAACAAACCAAACTCCTGTTTTGAAAATTGCTGTAACTCCATACTTCCTTTTTGTGAAAGATGTTTAACAAAAGCACCAGCCTGCAAAGCTTCATCCTTTCCGGTGCTGATATAGATTTCACCTAAAGCGGTATTGAAATTACCCGCACCAGCTTTTATGTAATTATTGCTAAGCAAAGCAGGAAGCTCATCTGCCATTTTTTGAGCTTGTAATTCTTTTATATTGGTATTTAAATCCAGTTTTTTATCGATGATAATATAAGTAAGTACTGGTTTAAATGCTGCCACCGTATTCATGTCAGGATTTCTTCTGATTTTAACGGCATCTGCAAGAACCGGTTTGTAGGGTCTGACAACTTCTATTTCTTCCAATAATGTTCCCGCAGCATCTGCTTGCTTGGCTGGTGGGTTCTGGTCATTTTTCACCTGTGCATTGGTCAATACAGACAAACTAAATAAGCTTAAGAACAGAGTATATTTAAATAAATTGAAATTCATTATTTAGCGCGTTTATTCAGTAAATCCAACTTTTCTTTAGCTAGCGAAAGGATACCATCTTCCGTATCATCATAGTTTTCAATTACACTTTGAAGAGTGCTCTTTGCTTGAAAAGTATCTTTCATTGCAACATAATTATCAGCAATCAGAATATAGGTTTTGGCAACCCAATAGTCATGGGATGGCATTTTATTAGTCAAATCAAATGCGGTAGCGAGTGATTTTTTATACTCTTGTTTTTTATATGCTAATTCTGCTAAAATATATTTCGCTTCTGCACCGGTAACAGTTTGGGTACTGTCAACAATTGCTTCTATTTCTTTAACAGCCTGAATGGTGTCACCTATTATCAGATTTGCTTTCCCAGAGTATAAACCAGCTCTTAAAACATCTTCTTCTGATGATTTCTCTGATTCTCTTATGAATTTTACGTATTTGAGTGTCTCATCAGGCAAACCCATGCTGGCATATGCTTCCATCAAATTATTAACTGCGAAATTGTAGTTTGATTTATATTCTGAAGTTAATTCCAGCTTTTTGAGATGCACAATAGCTTCGTTGTATTTTTCTTTTGCGATGTAAATTTTGGCAATGCTCATTAATGCCCTTTCGGTATAATCGCTTGTCCAATCGTTTAAAATATACTCATAGTCTGGAATTGCTTCTTCAGGTCGTTTTAGTCTTACCAGACTTTCAGCTCTTATAAATCTTGCATGTTTATCATGCACAGCTTTTGGAAATTTATCAAAATAAGCATTCACCGATTCAAATGTGCCTTGGTGATCACCATTTAAAAATCGGTTGTTTGCAGCCTGAAAGGTAATGTTGTCTTGTTCATAAGAGCTTAGGTTTCCTATGCTTGTACTGTTTGCGTAGTCCAAAAATCCTGCTGCATCTGATCTTTGCAGGTATATGTTCTTTATTGATTCAAGCGCTAATTTAGCTTCATCAGTAGTTGAGTATTCGCTGATCACGCGTTTAAAGGTAATTAAGGCAGATTCCTCTTGATCCTGATTCAATTCAACAAGTCCAATTGTGAAGAGTGCTCTGGGTACGTAACTACTTCTGGGATATTTTTCTATTAAAGCACTCAGGTCATTTTTTGCAATTTCGTAATCACCCTTGATGAAATAAGTATAAGCAATTTCAAATCCTGCGTCATCAGAATAATTAGATTTCGGAAATTGTTGAAGCAGAGATTGGTGGGTTGTAATCTTTAAATCATTTTGTCCCTGCAAGCCCTGAATCATACCTCTCTGAAACATCGCATAATCCTCGCTTGATGTTTTATACGAGACAATCCGATCATAATATCCAATGGCATCACCATAATCTTTTAGCACAAAATAGGAGTCTGCCAAGCGAAGTACAGCATCATTGATTGTATTTATATCTTTTTCATTTCCCTGTAAAAAACGTCTAAAATATGTTGCCGCTTTTCGGTAGTTTTCATGTTCAAATGCTGCATAAGCCAGGGCATAATGTGCAAAATTATAAACATCGGTTTGCTTTGCGGCCGGTAAATTCATGAACTTTTCAAAGTTTTCTACAGATTCTCCAAACTTTCTTACTTCGTACATCGCTTCTGCAAGCCAATAAGTAGATAGCGCATGTATCTCTTTATCAACAACATTGGTATTTGAGCGCATGAACATGGATATTCCGTTTTGAAAGGCGCGCTCATTATAAAATTCAAGTCCCCTGAAATAGGTAACTTTTTGATATACACCATTAGCTTCACGGTTTCTGTTAGGGATACTCTCAAGGATATCGATGGCATCCTTATAATTTTTTGTAGTCAGTAATATTTCCCCTAGCAGTACTTTTGCTTCATCTAGTTTTTGTGAATAGCTGTATGTTTTGATGAATAGCTGGGTTGCATCTAAAGCAACCTGATGAAAATCAAGCTCATAAGATAGCTTAGCATAATTGAACAATCCTTCTTCCTGTAATTTTTTATCCAGATTAATTCTGGAGGCCTTAAAAAAGGCACTTCTAGCGCCTTGCTTATTATTTGTTTTAAGAAAGGATTCACCTAAAGCAATCATCCCACTCTGGAAATACTCATCTGTTGTTTCAAGTTTTTCGAGTTCAATAATAGCATTTTTGTAATCTTTTAATTTAAACCAGGTATAACCAATTTGGTAATTGTCCTGATTATTTTGTGTTCGTCCCTGATCATTTTTTTGAAAATCTTTATAATATGAGCCTGCGTTTATGTAATCAGACTTTGCAAAAAATGAAGCTCCAATAATTCTAAACATTTCTGTTTCATAGAGTTGTTTAGTAGATTTTAGTATTGGGATAGCATAATTGATTACATCATCATATCGCTGGTCCAAAAAATACATGGCAGAAATATAGTATGGATAGCTGCTTTCATAGGGTTTTGAACCCTTAAGTCTTTCAAACTCTTTTAATGCAGTTTTATAATCTTTTTGCAGATAACTTATATAGCCATAATAGTAAACAGAAAGTTCGTTATAGGTAGTTTTCTCATTCCTTAATTCGGCAAATATTGGTTTTGCCTGATCATATTTTTTTAACTCGAAATAGGAGTAAGCAAGTTTATATCTGTATTCTGAAGATTCTTTTCCGGAAATATTGTTTCCTTCAAGTTTTGTTAGCCATTCAATGGTTTTTTGATAGTTCTTTCTTGAAAAATAAGATTTACCCAGATGGTAATAAGCTAGTTTTGTATAATTACTTGCAGAAAATTTAGATATAAATTCACTTATTAGTGATTCTGCATCGCTGTTATTTAACTCAAGAGCACATAAGGCTATATAGAATTCAGAATTTTCTTTGATAAGACTAAATTCAGAATTAGATTCTGCATGCACCGAACTTGTTTGTTCAGTTTGTATGGCACGGCTAAATTGTTGGGATGCTGCTGCATATTTGCCCTGATCCCATAATTCTAAACCACTTTTATAAAACTGATTTATTTCGATCCATGCAGAATTCTGAGCAATTGCTGGAAAGGCGAAAAATGTAAATAGAAGGGTGAAAAGTGCGTATCGTCTGAACATAAATAACCAAAATATTTACTGCTAATTTAATCCAAAGGCCTTTAGGCTATTCAAATTAGTAATTAACATGTGTTGAAAACAGAATAATAACGAACAATTACAAATGATGTTATCAGGTAATGATAATTGAAGAAATCTTAAAATATAGCACTATTTGTTTCTCTGATTAGCAAGCAGATATAAAATAGCCATTCTAATTGCAACACCATTTTCAACCTGATCAAGTATAATTGATTGTTTACTATCTGCAACATCACTTGTGATTTCTACTCCCCGATTAATTGGGCCAGGGTGCATAATGGTGATTTCTTTATCGAGTGAATTTAGAATTTGTTTGTTAAGGCCATACATCATACTATACTCTCTGAGAGTTGGAAAGTATTTTATATCCTGTCTTTCGAGCTGAATTCTAAGCATATTAGCAACATCACACCAATTTAATGCTTTAATAAGGTCATGTTCAACCTTAACGCCTAAGGTTTTTATGTACTTTGGAATTAATGTGCTCGGTCCACAAACCATTACTTCTGCGCCTAATTTCTGCAGACAAAGCATATTTGATAATGCAACCCTTGAATGAAGCACATCACCAATTATAGCTATTTTGCGCCCTTTAACCTCACCGTATCTTTCACGGATGGAGAAGGCGTCAAGAAGTGCCTGAGTGGGATGCTCATGTGCGCCATCGCCTGCATTCACAATCTGTGCATCTACGTGCTTACTTAAAAAGACACCAGCCCCGGCATAAGGGTGCCTCATTACTACCATGTCAACTTTCATTGACAATATATTATTCACGGTGTCAATTAAGGTTTCTCCTTTGCTAACAGACGATGAGGAAGCAGTGAAATTTACTACATCTGCAGAAAGTCTCTTTTGTGCAAGTTCAAATGATAGCCGTGTACGGGTTGAGTTCTCAAAAAATATATTGGCAATTGTAATATCACGTAAGGATGGTACCTTTTTTATTGGCCTATTCAAAACATCTTTAAAGGTATCGGCAGTTTCAAATATCAATTCAATATCTCTTAATGTGAGATCTTTTATTCCCAGCAGGTGCTTAGTGCTTAAAGTTTGAATTGATTCTGCCATTATTTTTCAGATAGTAAGATTACTTTGTCTTCTTTATCGGTTTCCTTCCAGCTAACAATAACTTTTTGGGATGCGATGGTGTCAACTTTTATACCAATATAATCAGCTTCTATTGGCAGATGTCTTGAAAATCGTCTGTCTACCAGTGTCAATAGCTCAACTTTTTCTGGTCTTCCAAATGATTGTAAGGCATCCATAGCTGCTCTTATGGTTCTACCGGTCCATAGCACATCATCCATTAGGATTACCTTTTTACCTTCAATGATAAAATCAATCTCAGTGCTGCTGGGAATTAATAATCCTTCTTTACGACGAAAATCATCTCTGAAAAATGTTATGTCCAGATTCCCGCTTTCTATCTTAACATCAGGTAAACTCACTTTGAGTTCTGCAATGATTCGCTTTGCAAGAAAAATCCCACGTGGTTGTATGCCAAGTATAACTGAATTTTCAAAAAGGTTGTGATTTTCGATTAATTGATGGCAAAGACGCTGTATGGTAATTTGAAATTTGGAACCGTCAAGCAGTGTTAACCTTTGCATCTTGGTATAATTTGATCAAAAATAAGGAAAAAAGATAAAAGCTGAAAGGAATAAGCTAAAAGTTTGTAGGTAAGTTTTAAAATGGGGCTAAAGATTTAGTTTGCTGGGATAATTGAGCATTGATTACTTTGGGCCTTGTAAAAAACAAAAAAGCCCTGATGGGAATCAGGGCTTTGATATTATTAGAATTTAAATCTTACGATTATTCTTCAGAAGCTTCTATCACTCCAGTTTTTGAAGCTGCATCATCTTCGGTTTTCTTAGCTTTCTTAGCTTTGCTTTCTGCACCTTCCATTTTCTCTTTCAATTGTGCAAGAACTCCAAGATCACCTAAAGTAGATTTTTCAACAGACTCCTTTACCTTTTTTACTGCAGTGGTTGTTGCTTTTGCTTCCTTCTTTTTAGCATTAAACTCTTCTTTACGTTCTTCTGCTTTGGCCTCTTCCCAGATACGGGCGTGAGAAACTACAATACGTTTAGAATCTTTATTGAATTCAATGATTCTGAAATCAGCAGTTTCCTCAGTTTTTACTGAACTGCCGTCTTCTTTTGCCATATGTTTTGTAGGAGCAAATCCTTCAACACCATAAGGTAAAGCAATGATTGCACCTTTATCTGTCACTTTCAATACAGTACCTTCATGGATAGAATCCATTGTGAATACCGTTTCAAAAGTTTCCCAAGGATTTTCCTCTAGTTGCTTGTGACCTAGGCTTAATTTGCGATTCGCTTCATCAAGTTCCAGTACAACCACATCTAGTTCTTCACCAACTTTGGTAAACTCATTAGGGTGATTGACTTTTTTAGACCATGAAAGATCAGATATATGAATTAAACCGTCGATACCTTCTTCAATTTCTACGAATACTCCGAAGTTGGTCATGTTTTTTACTACAGCTTTGTGTTTGCTTCCGATAGGATAGCGTTCGCCAATGTTTTTCCATGGATCTGGAGTAAGTTGTTTGATACCAAGGCTCATTTTACGCTCATTACGATCTAAAGTCAATACCTGAGCTTCTACTTCATCTCCAACTTTCAGGAATTCCTGTGGGTTACGAAGATTTTGTGACCATGACATCTCAGATACGTGAATCAAACCTTCAACGCCTGGAGTAATTTCAAGGAATGCACCGTAATCTGCAACAGTTACAATTCTACCTTTTACCTTAGAACCGATTTCTAAAGCTATATCCAACGCTTCCCAAGGATGTGGAGTTAATTGCTTTAATCCTAATGCGATACGTTTTTTCTCGTCATCGAAATCCAAAACTACTACATTGATCTTTTGATCAAGGTTCAATACTTCACGTGGATGCTCTATGCGGCCCCATGAAATATCAGTTATGTGTAACAGGCCGTCTACGCCACCAAGGTCAATAAACACACCGAAATCGGTAATGTTTTTAACTATACCTTCAAGTACTTGTCCTTTTTCCAGTTTCGCAACGATCTCAGTTTTTTGATTTTCTAAATCGTCTTCAATCAATACTTTGTGGGAAACTACAACGTTTTTAAACTCATGATTGATTTTAACAACCTTGAATTCCATTGTCTTACCAACATAAACGTCATAATCACGGATAGGCTTGATGTCGATCTGAGATCCCGGAAGGAAAGCTTCTACACCCATTATATCCACAATCAATCCACCTTTGGTACGGCTTTTAACAAAACCAGTAATGATTTTGTCCTGATCCAAAGCTTCATTGATGGTTTCCCATGAACGTTGTGTTTTTGCGCGTTTACGTGATAAAACTAATTGTCCGTTTGCATCTTCTTGTGATTCAACAAACACATCAACTGTGTCACCGATTTTAAGGTCAGGGGTATCACGGAATTCGGATAAAGATACCAAGCCATCAGATTTAAATCCAATGTTTAGTACTACATCTTTATTGTTAATTAAAACAACAATTCCTGAGATTATTTCACCCTTGTTGATTGAATTGAAAGTTCCGGCATACATTTCTTCAAACTTTTCACGGTCTGCAGCGCTGTAATTTCCGAAGCCTTTATCATCAGCATCCCAGTCGAAATCACCAGAAGGGGTGATGAGTGTTTTTGATTTGATCTCTTCGATCGACACTGAATCAGCTTCCGATTCAATGGTTTCCTTGTGTTTAACCGTAGTGGTTTCTTCGCCCTGAAGCTCTGCTTGTTTAGCAGTTAACTCCTTTTCGGCTTCTAGTTTTTTGGCCATTAATTAATTTATCTCCTTTTTCCAATTATTAAATCGGACTGCAAAGGTAGAAAATTAGATTTTTAATAAAAAACATTTCTTTGCTTTATTTTTAATTGAATCCCAATATTTTAGGTAATTAACAGATTATTGGAAATATAAAGCCAAATTAAGAAGCTTGTAAACCTTATTATGATTGAATCAGGCAGTTTTATTACAGTATATTTTAGGTTAGCAATGGATTTATATGGGACAAAGCAAAATTCAGTTGCATTTCCTGATTTATTTTAGAGTTATCCAGAACAATTGCATCATCAGCTTGAATCAGCGGACTTTCTTCTCTGGTAGTATCCTGATGATCCCGAAGCGCAAGGTTGGAGTAGATCTCTTCCAGACTTACATTTTCACCCTTACTTATTAATTCTTTAAATCTTCGTTCAGCACGAATCATTGGGTCGGCAGTCATGAAAAATTTAAGCGTTGCATCGGGAAAAACTACAGTACCAATGTCGCGACCATCCATTATAATATTTTTGGATTTGCCCATTCTTTGCTGTTGTCTGACCATTTCTGTACGCACAGCTTTGATTGCGCTTACCTGACTCACTTTTTCAGATACTGGCATCTTTCTGATTTCTTCGGAAACATCTTCCTCATTTAAAAAAACAAAAGTTTGGCCATCGCTATATTCAAAGTTAATATGGATTTTATTCAATGCCTCATCTATAGCTATTACATTATTCAAGTCAATTTTTTTTCTTAGAAAATACAGAGTCACTGCCCGGTACATAGCACCGGTATCTATATAAATAAAACGAAGCTTTTTTGCCAGGGCTTTAGCTATTGTACTCTTTCCACAGGATGAATAACCATCGATGGCTATAACTATGTTTTTGTTCATTAATACAAAAATAGAATTTGAAATCGATTTACTGACCATATAATTGTTAAATGCACTCAAAATTATGATGAGAATCAATAATTTTGGGGATGAATTTTCAGATAAAGGATCTACTAAAAGAGATCAGCTTTAAAACCTCCAGAAGTGGGGGTAAAGGCGGACAAAATGTCAATAAGGTTTCTTCAAAAGTTGAACTGAATCTCAATATCAGCACATCTGATTTGTTTTCAGATGAGCAAAAAATTATTTTATTAGAAAAACTTGCTAACAAAATATCTTCAGCAGGAGTTCTTCAAATTATTACAGAGGAGGAGAGAAGCCAGTTGATGAATAAACAGAAATGTCTGGTAAAACTAAGGCAATTAATTAATAATGCCCTTTATCTACCCCCAATTAGGAAAGCTACAAAGCCTAAACGATCAGCTGTAGAGAATAGGCTCAAAATCAAACATCTCAATTCTTTGAAAAAAATCAGTAGAAAGGATTATCTTAAAGATTAGGCAATTATCAATTCATTCGGTACAAAAATGCAAATGAGCCATATTGATGGGGTTTTACAAAGCTTTTTATTTCCCTTGATTTAAAAACTACCGAAAAATCAGCTGTCCATCTGTTTTTAGAAAAAATAGCCCCTGCCTGCTGACTAAAAACCAAAGGTTTTTGATCATAAACTACCGGACCTTTATCAGTTCTGAAAAGTCCACCTTGAATGGTTGCATCATAAGCAATAAAATGAAGCATTGGTTTTGCGTAGAAAAAAAATTCTTTTTCAGTTTCTGATCGGGCATTGTTGGCAATAGTACTTTGGGTAATTGCTGAACTATGCAGAGGATTTATATCACCCAGTCGGACTATAAACCCTGCCCCTGCACCTGCAAATGTGTTTCCTGCATTAAGGTAAGAGCTAAGAATAAAATCAGATTTTCCAGATTTGAATCTATTGATAAGCTTATTGAATTCTGCTGAAGAGTTTATTCCTAATTCATTATTAACCTGCCATTGCCAGCCATTTATATTATAGAATCCAAAATTATCATGAAGAAATGCCTGAGCCTCTTTGCCTTTGGCTGCTGGTCCGATAGTTCCTATGTGAAGGCTTAATTTTAAGTTAGTTTCAGAATTATAGAGGAAATGGGCTCCAGCACCACCATAGAGATAAGCTGCAAATGGCCTATCGATAAAGTTTATATCTAAAATACTTCCTGATTGAGGGTTGAATATTTTTTGCCCGGCTTCAATCTCCCAGATGACTTTATTTAGCTTCGTATTTCTTAGTTTGGATTGATCAATTGCAGATCTGAAGTTCAGAGAAAGCCCATTGGTATAATACCTGTCCTGGCCCTGAGCCAGATATGAATCATTTTCAGTTCTAAATCCAAATTCATTTTTGTAGGAATTATTTTGCGCATACGAGTTAATTGCAGTAAATAAAATCAGCAAATTAATAAAGAAGGATTTGTAATTTATTCTCATTTATGATCAAATAACGATCTAATCTTAACAAAAGCTAAAAAAAACAATGTTGAACCATACATTGATTGAATTATGACATCAGGAAGGTAAAATTAATTTATAAGATGCCCGCTTGTTTCTTTTAAAGAAAGATCAATTGCATCTTTTACCTTATCCTTAACTAAGGCAAGATCTATAACTTCTTTCATTTCATTGACATAATGAAATTGCATATCTCTGATATAATCTTCTTTTATCTCAAGAATATCTTTTCTATTAGATTTTGAGAGAATTATTTCTTTGATATTGGCCCTTTTCGCAGCTAGAATTTTCTCTTTTATACCACCAACAGGTAAAACCTTGCCACGGAGTGTTATTTCTCCGGTCATAGCGAGATGAGGTTTAACTTTTTGTTGGGTAAAAGCCGAGGTCAATGCTGTAAGCATAGTTACTCCTGCCGACGGCCCATCTTTCGGGGTGGCACCTGCGGGTACATGTACATGTACATCCCATTGATCAAAAATCCGGTGGTCAATATTAAATTTCTGGGCATGAGCACGAAGATAAGCCATGGCAATAGTAGCAGATTCTTTCATCACATCTCCCAAATTTCCGGTAAGTGACAATTTTCCTTTACCCGGACTCAGGCTTGCTTCAATGAATAGAATATCTCCTCCAACCTGAGTCCATGCTAAACCTGTAACTACACCCGCAACTTCATTACCCTCATATAGGTCTTTATCGTAAATTGGCGGTCCGAGAATAGTTTCCACATCAGTTTTACTAACTAATGAGTTATATTCAACATCCATTGCGATTTTTGTCGCGATTCCCCGTACCAATGAACCTATTTTTTTCTCAAGTCCGCGAACGCCGGATTCTCTAGTGTAATCTTCCACTACTTTTTCAAGCACAGAATTTTTAAGGGTGATATCCTTTAATTTTATTCCGTGTTGTTCACGTTGTTTGGGTAGCAAATGCTGTTTTGCTATCTCAATTTTCTCTTCAATTGTATAACCGTTTACCTCGATAATCTCCATCCTGTCTAACAATGCAGGTTGAATTGAACTCAGCGAATTAGCAGTTGCCACAAACATTACGCTTGATAGGTCATAATCTACCTCTACATAATGATCATAAAATGCATTATTCTGTTCAGGATCAAGCACTTCAAGTAGTGCTGATGAAGGATCGCCGCGGAAATCATTACCAACTTTGTCAATTTCGTCTAAAACAAATACAGGGTTTGAGCTGCCGGCTTTTTTTATAGATTGTATAATACGACCGGGCATTGCTCCGATATAGGTTTTGCGGTGGCCTCTTATTTCTGCCTCATCCCTGATTCCGCCAAGAGCCATTCTAACATATTTTCTTCCTAATGCCTTCGCTATGGATTTACCCAAAGAGGTCTTTCCAACTCCCGGAGGCCCCACCAGACAAAGAATCGGAGCCTTCATGTTATGTTTCAATTTAAGAACAGCAAGGTATTCGATGATTCGTTGCTTTACTTTGTCCAGTCCGTAATGATCTTTCTCAAGAACTTTAGCAGCACGTTTAAGATCGAAATTATCTTTTGTAAAATCATTCCAAGGAAGGTCCAGAAGAAGTTCCAAATAATTGATTTGTATAGAATAATCTGCTGCTGCAGGATTCATTCTAGACAGTTTCTCTGCTTCCTTATTGAAGTGTCCACTTGTTTCTTTAGTCCATTTTTTTAACGCGGCACGACCTCTCAGATTTTCTATTTCCAAATCGGGTGAATTTCCGCCAAGCTCTTCCTGAATTGTTTTTAATTGCTGATTTAGAAAATAATCCCGCTGCTGCTTGTCAAGGTCAACACGTACTTTAGATTGTATCTGATTTTTTAGTTCCTGCATTTGCAGTTCCTGGGTTAAATGCTCAAGAACCATTTTTGCGCGTTCATGAAGGTTAGCTACTTCAAGCATATGCTGTTTTGCTGAGACCTCAGCATTCATATTTGAAGAAATGAAGTTGATCAGGAAAGATGAACTTTCAATATTATTTATCGCTATTCCCGCTTCACTTGGTATATTGGGTGATAGTTGAATAATTTGCATGGCCATCTCTTTTATGGATGCCATTAAAGCCTTAAATTCTTTGTCAGCTTTTGGGCGGACCTCCTCAAACTTCTGGATACTTGCTTTTATGTAAGGGTCAGTCTGCACCTCTTCATTCAAACGAAAGCGCTGTTTACCTTGTATAATAACAGTAGTATTGCCATCAGGCATCTGAAGCATCTTGATGATAAGGGCAACGGTACCTACCTGATTTAATTGCTCGAATTCAGGGTCTTCAATGCCAACATCTTTTTGGGAAACAACACCAATTATTCTTTCCCCACGGTAAGCATCTTTTATAAGTTTGATAGACTTATCCCTCCCTACAGTAATCGGTATCACTACACCCGGAAATAAAACAGTATTTCGTAAAGGTAGTATCGACAAAATGTCGGGTGTTTGTTCGTTATTCATTTCCTCTTCATCTTCCTGTGACATCAGTGGAAAGAACTCAGTATCTTCACTAATTAAAGGTAATGTGCGGTTAAAATCAAAGTTATCGTAGCTACTCATCTATATCTTAATAACGTCATTATGACAGTTAATTTTTTTGAAGAGCCAATTAAAATGGCCGGAATAGGAAGTCTGCAAGGCATGTGCCAAACCACAATTCTCAGTAAAAAAACTGATAAAATGTAATTTAAAGACAAATTTTCTGACATGTTTATTTTTTTGACATAGTTATTTCTATCAAGAAACTAAATTCGTACCTTTAAAATATTATTCTAATGAGTACGTTATTTCTTTGAAATTAAATTGTAGCCAATTCAAATGAGATCATTTTCAGGTTTATTATTTATTCTGCTATCTGCGAATATTGCTTTATCACAAACTGCCTATCATAAAATGGGGCAAAAGGCACTTATTGACGGAGATTTCAAAGCTGCTGTTTCAAATCTTGAAAAAGCACTTACTAAAGACTCAACGGACGTAAATACCCTGTATATGCTTGGGTATTCTTACTATCACTCTTCCAGATATAAGGAATCTGTTAATACCTTTAACAGAGTAATTGCATTGAAACCGGGAGAAAACAGTGCCTATTATTACAGGGGGAAGGCCAGTAATATCATGGCCAATGAGACCAAGGGTATTGCAAATGCCGATAGAGAGAAATTGCTTCTCTCTTCCATCAAAGATTTTTCTAAGGCCATTGATCTGAACGCCGACGATGTTAAATTATATCAGAATAGGGCGGTAGCCTATCGCGATTATGGGGTGCTAAAAGGACAGAAGATACCGGGCCTGTACGACAAGAATAAAGCAACAGGATCTTTCAAATCTTGCATTTCAGATTTCGAAAAAGTTTTATCAATCACACCTGATCGTAGAGATATTATTACTCAACTGGAAGATGCTAGAATCTATCTTCAAAATCTTAAATAGATTTATTTCTATAGTGTAAAAAAACCCGGCTTGCCCGGGTTTTTTTACAAAAAAATAAAGATATTCGGACTCGAAAAAAATCAAATGATTAAATCAATCAGAAAGTTTGAGAACCTGCATATTGTCTGCTGGTTAATCAAAGACACTTGTTGGGTTTTGGATTTAAAAATATTGGGAATCATCATGGTTTTACCAACGCTATTCCTCGCTTTTTTCATCACTATTAAGTTTAAAAAAATAGTTTCTGAATTTTACCATAATCTGGCTGTTTGTTTTTGGATTTTGGCAAATACAACATGGATGATTGGTGAATTTTATTTTGATGATTCGCTTCGCCCTATTGCGACATTATTTTTTATTGCCGGGCTCCTGGTCCTGATGATTTATTATGGATTTATTTACAGGAAGTTATCGGCATTTCAAGAAAGCAGGGATTCTGAATCCTAAATTCATTTTCTATTAGTGATCGTTCCTTTGACCTGATAGTGATTAGTTCCAAGAAATCTTACGCTTTGATTTTTATCTATCGTATAGCTTGAATCCGGTATATAGGTGAGTTCTTCGGACGATTCATACAGCATATTTCGGGAACTGTTTTTTATTTTGATAAAAACAGTCCGCCCGTTTTTATCCTTTAGTATTTCAACATAACGTGTACGCAGATTTGTATCAAGGGCAAAATAGCTTATACGTAAATTGTCTTCATAATACTTATAACTGTTATTCCAGGCAGGTTTATTTACATCCGAAGCCATGAAAAGAGCAAGTTCATCATCCCAGTCTACAGAAAGTCCTTTTTTAATTTCTGTTTGATTATTCTGAGTAACTAACTTGTTTGAGAGTGATTTTTTATTGCTTAATCGTTTAGCTTCAGATTCAAAAAATCCTTTAATATCAAAAAAATCATTTTTGGGTGTCGTTTCTTCCTGATTATTACAAGATGAAAGAAAAA
>JBIIRT010000011.1:0-41006 GCA_044341405.1 Daejeonella sp.
CCTCCTAAAGTCCAAAACCAATACCGCAATATTTTAAAAATCAATGGTAAATTACAAGGAGATATTGTTTTTGAAGACAGGTTTAATGATGGGAACGCTGTTTCAGATGTTATTATTTATGATGGTGATGATGATCTTAAACCCGGAGATATTGTCGAAGTTGAAATGCAATCCATAGACCGGAACGTATTTAAATATTTCTTTGCACTTAGCCAAATAGGAGGAAACGGGGGGCCTCCGGTAGCTCCTTCAAATCCCGAAACTAACTTCAATAATGGGGCATTGGGAATTTTTAATGCGTGTGCTAAATCAACTAAATCCGTTGTCCTGAAATAACGATTTAAATGATATTGGATTGCTGTAATTTTTAAATTTTAAAGCAATTTTTCAATAGGATACTATGCTAAATTCCCCTTTGGTCGGTGTTGTCACCGTACCAAGAACTATCTATCAAATGGTCATTGATAACACCAACCGCAGAGAAATAGTTGACAGTCGACGCTTGAAAGTGAATTACCGTCATTTCGAACACGCGGGTAGTATTATTCCATTTTCAAACATTTGGATGCGTGGAGAAATCTGTTGAGATTAACCTGAGTTCTATATTGCCGGAAGCTAACTCCTTCGGTTAGGTTTATTTTACCCGGTGCTGTTTTTCATCGGGACGGGCTTCCGTTAATATAACAGTAAGTGATGTTAAACAAACCCGAATGGCAGCTCTATCTTTTCTGAAACAAGAATTTCAACCGCAATAAACAAACAGACTTTCAAGAATTATAATTTTGTAAATTGTCCAATTGTTAATTCCATTATATCAATGTCACAAAAATCGTTAAAATTAATATTCCTCGGACTAATTCTAGTTGTAGTTTCCTGCTCTTCTGGTCCGTACGGTCCGACAAACAGGGTCTATAAAAACCAAACTAAGGAATTAAGTAGAACAATCCGAGCAATACCGGTAAATTCTACCGGACAAGACTTTGTAGGAACTACTAATTTTGGCCTCCGGAAACCAAATTATGTAATTATTCACCATACGGCGCAAAATTCTACTGAACAAACTCTTAAAACATTCACTACTGCTAAAACTCAGGTTAGTGCTCATTATGTAATCGGGAAGGATGGTATGATTTATCAAATGCTTAATGATTATTTAAGAGCATGGCATGGTGGAGCGGCAAAATGGGGAAATCTGACTGATATTAATTCTTCATCAATTGGAATAGAGCTTGATAATAATGGCTTTGAGCAATTTTCAGAATCGCAAATTGAGGGCCTTTTAACTGTTCTGTCTAAACTAAAAAAGACACACAATATTCCTGATGCAAACTTCATAGGTCATTCAGACATTGCACCAGGCAGGAAAGTAGATCCAAATATAAATTTCCCCTGGAAAAAACTTGCAGAAAATGGTTATGGCCTATGGCCTGATCAGGTACTTACAGATTCTGTTCCTGAATCATTTAATCCGATTGAGGCACTCCGTATTATTGGTTACGACATCAAAAATCCGGAGAACGCCATCAAATCATTTCAACTGCATTTTGTGCAGAAAGAATTAACCGGTATTTTGAATGAAGAGGAAAAACAAATTCTCTTTAACCTTTATAAGAAATACTTATAATTTTAAAATCAGGATTTTTGAGATTCTTTTGCCCAGGCATCTTTTAGTGTAACTGTTCTGTTGAAAATTGGCTTACCTGGTGTTGAATCACTATCTAGACTAAAATATCCTTTACGGATGAACTGGTAACCTTTCTCTAACTCAGCATTCATCAAATCAGGCTCAATAAAAGCCTTGTTGATTACCGTTAAACTATTCGGATTAATATACTCTTTAAAATCACCCGCCTCATTGGAAGGATCTTCAACCTTGAACAATCGGTCATACAAGCGTATTTCTGCGGTTTCAGCTGCCAGAGCACAAACCCAATGTATGGTTCCTTTTACATTAATTCCACTGGTATCCGTCCCGCTTCTCGATTCAGGGATATAGGTACAGTGAATTTCGGTAACATTCCCGCTGTCATCCTTTAAAAAACTATCACAGCGAATAATGTAAGCATGTTTTAAACGGACCATTAAGCCAGGACCTAGTCTAAAATACTTTTTGGAAGGTTCTTCCATAAAGTCATCCCGCTCAATCCACAACTCAGAACTAAATGGAATCTGACGAAATCCATCCCCATTTTCAAGCTCTGGATTGTTTTCACCCTCCATTAATTCGGTCTTACCTGC
Organism: Daejeonella sp.; assembly: GCA_044341405.1. GTDB lineage: Bacteria > Bacteroidota > Bacteroidia > Sphingobacteriales > Sphingobacteriaceae > Daejeonella. Next base: position 2,239 of record JBIIRT010000011.1, read on the forward strand.
CGGGTAATTATTGATGATCAGTTTTAAAGGATCAAGTACAACCATTCTCCTCCATGCACTTTTATTCAGATCCTCACGGATACAAAACTCCAATAAACTTAAATCGATTAAATTTTCACGCCTTGCTATACCAATTCGCTCACTAAAATTCCGGATAGAAAGTGGGGTATAACCCCGACGGCGCAATCCACTGATAGTAGGCATTCTCGGATCATCCCAACCACTTACATGTTTTTCATTTACAAGCTGAAGCAATTTTCTTTTGCTCATCACTGTATAATTCATATTCAGACGAGCAAATTCGTATTGCTTAGTAGGAAAAATACTTAATTTTTGAATAAACCATTCATAAAGCGGACGATGAGGAACAAACTCGAGGGTACAAATAGAATGAGTAATTTCCTCAATAGAATCTGACTGTCCGTGCGCAAAATCATACATTGGATAAATACACCATAGATTCCCGGTTCGGTGATGATGTGCATGTTTGATACGGTACATCAAAGGATCTCGCAGGTGCATATTGGGTGAAGCAAGATCAATTTTAGCCCTGAGCACCAAAGCTCCTTCTGGATGTTTACCCTCCTTCATTTCTACAAAAAGAAGTAAATTCTCCTCAATACTACGGCTCCGTGAAGGGGTCGGACTTCCGGGTTCTGTGGGACTACCTTTGGCAGCTGCAATTTCCTCAGCAGTGCCATCTTCAACATAAGCCAAGCCCTGTTTGATTAATAGAACTGCAAAATCAAATAATTGCTCAAAGTAATCTGATGAGTATAATTCCTTGTCCCATTTAAAACCTAACCATTGAATATCTTTTTTTATACTATCAACATATTCAACATCTTCGGTAGTAGGATTCGTATCGTCAAACCTGAGATTAGTTTTACCATTATATTTTGCGGCGATGCCGAAATTCAGACAGATTGATTTAGCATGACCAATATGCAAATACCCGTTTGGTTCAGGAGGAAAACGGGTGAGCACACGACCGTTATTTTTACCATTTCGGATATCATCTTCGATGATCTCCTCTAAAAAATTTAATGATTTTTCTTCACTCATACACAGATTTCGAGTTTGTAAAAATAACAAAATTTATTTGCGTGGATAGCTTAATCGTATGCCTGAAAAATTCAAATAGTTCCGTTTTAGAAATGGGGGCACAATACAATTTTCTTATTACTTTTATATAAATATGTCAGAATCAATAAATCGCCCAATCAGGGTACTGGTGGCTAAAGTTGGACTCGATGGTCATGACCGTGGAGCAAAGATCATTGCAAGTACATTGCGGGATGCAGGAATGGAAGTTATTTATACCGGTTTGCGCCAAACTCCAGAAATGGTGGTAAATACCGCCCTGCAGGAAGATGTTGATGCAATCGGAGTTTCCATTTTATCTGGTGCCCACATGACTGTTTTTCCTAAAATCATGCAATTCATGAAAGATAAAGGCTTGACAGATGTTCTTGTAACAGGTGGTGGAATCATTCCTGAAAATGATATGAAAACATTGCATGACATCGGAATAGGTAAACTTTTTCAACCTGGTACACATACCGGAGAAATAGTAGCTTATATTCGAGATTGGGTGCGAGAAAACAGAACTTTCTGATCAAACGTATCAATTCAACATTAGGGCACTGATCCCCATAATCATAATTTCTAAAAATAATGAACTATACGAACCTGCTCGTAGAAAATCGTGATCGAATTTTATACATTACTATCAATCGCGAAAACAAACTGAATGCATTGAATAAGGCCACTTTAGCTGAACTTCACGATATCATTACAAGCACAAGCCATGATGAGCAAGTGGGGGGAATTATAATTACAGGCGCCGGTCAGAAAGCGTTTGTTGCTGGTGCAGACATTTCTGAATTCTCAGATTTCAATGCGGATGAAGGTCGCGAACTTGCACGTGAGGGCCAAAGCAAAGTATTTGACGTAATTGAAAACAGTGAAAAGCCGATAATTGCCGCAATGAACGGATTTACACTTGGCGGCGGACTTGAGTTGGCCATGGCGTGCCATATACGTATTGCACTAATTACTGCCAAAATGGGTCTGCCTGAAGTAAGTCTGGGTTTAATCCCGGGATATGGCGGAACGCAACGCTTATCACACCTCGTTGGAAAAGGTAAAGCAATGGAAATGATACTCTCTGCCGACATGATCAATGCCGAAGAGGCATTCAGAATCGGACTGATTAATCATATTGCTGAACCTGATCAACTCCTTCAAAAAGCAGAAGAAATATTAAAGAAAATTATGACACGTTCTCCGTTTGCAGTTGGATGTGCCATTAGGGCAGTTAATGCAGCTTTTAACGAGGGCGTAAACGGGTATGAAACAGAGATCTCTGAATTCTCAAACTGCTTTGATTCGGAAGATTTTAAAGAAGGGGTAGCCGCTTTCATTCAAAAACGTAAGGCCGTTTTTAGTGGAAAATAATAACGGAGATTTTTTTAAAATGTATGGCGAAAATTGCTAGTTAGGAATTACTAGTTATGAAAATGTAATAACGCAAAATTAAGTTCGCATTTAGTACAGCTGTTGCAATAAATTCTGAAACTATAATTCTGATCGTATACGCTTGGACGTTGAAATTGATCCGATTATGAATGTACTCGGACAGGTAGATTTCACTAAAATCAAGGCTCTATAGACGCCCAATAAACCTAAACATTAGACGAGAAATGTAGAATTTAATCTTTAATAGGCCCTTTTAATCGGTATTACTATTCATTTAATCTTATTAATAACATCCTGGTAACTATTTACGTTTAATAGTATATTCATAAACATAAGCTATATTGATAATCTAAGATTTAAAAAATAATATTAATCCTTATAAACCGTTTTTTAAATAGTAAAACTATGAGCGACAACTCCAAAATTTTAGTAGCGCTACTGGCAGGAATGGCAGCAGGCGTAGCAATAGGAATATTATTTGCTCCTGATAAAGGCTCAGAAACACGTGATAAACTGAACGATTCGCTAAAAAATCTTGGCGATAGCATCAAAGACCGAGTAGCGGAAGAGATTGAAAACCTCGCAGAAATCAAGGAGAAAGTTGCTGAGAATATCCGGTCAACAATACATTCAGCGGAAAATGATTATAACCAGGTAAAAGCAGATGTCAGCAATGTTTCCAAACAAACAGATTGTACGTTTAATAAGGTTAAAAATTCTTAAAATCTTTACGTGTAATGGAAGAGCCAGAAATTGATCCAAAAAATATCATTGATAAAGTTAAAGAATACATCCATATCCAGACAGAGTTATCTGTTCTCAGTGCTGTAGACAAAGGATCAAAGTTATTTGCCGGCTTACTTACCGATGGCCTGGTATTAATTTTTATAGCTCTTGCAGGTTTATTTGGCAGCTTTGCCCTTGGATTTTATTTATCAGAAGTTTTAAATAATACTTACGGCGGTTTTTTAATTGTAGCCGGAATTTATTTACTCGGAGCCATCCTATTGAATTCTGTTAAAGAGAATTATCTAGAAAAACGAATCATTAATTTAATGATTGAAAAAATTTTTAAAGATAGAAATGAAGACCAACATGAAAACAAAGATTCAAAATAGCGATGATTTGCGGTCGGAAATTCTTCGATTAAGAACTATAAAATCAATTATAGGAAACGAATTAAAAGTAGAAACCGACAGAATTACCGAAAAGTTTCGTTTACCCCTTATGCTATTCGGTAAAGTTAACGATTGGGTGAGTCCGATGTTTAAGTCTGGCAGAAACGAAGCAGGAGGTTTAAATCAGGACTGGTTAAGCAGCATATTCAGAATAGGTTTGCCGATTGTGTTGAACAAATTTATATTTCCAAGATCAGGCTTTCTTCTAAAATCACTGGTCGAATTACTTTCCCAAGGTACTGCCAAAACAGTAAATAAAGATGTTTTGACGGATTTAATCAATAAATTATCAGATTGGATAAAATCAAGTAAAAGGAAGAAAAAACAAGACGCTGAACTTGAAGATTATGGTATCCCACCAGATAGTGAAACCTATTAACCTAAGTTTGATATAAAATTTTACAGTTCTACTTAGATTGCAGTTATTCTTATGTTTCAGAAAGCAGCATCTGTGATTCTTCGGTCGCGAAAGTCGCTTGTTCTACACTAGCTTCTTGAAAAGTTTTATGTATCATGAATATCGTGTTGCAAAAAAGATACAGCTGCCAAACTGGATTTTTCCAAATGTCAAGTGGTTCAATTACCGATCTTTCCGTTCCGATGAAAAACAGCTCCGCGTAAAATAAACCTTGCCGGAGGAGGTAGCTTCCGGCTATTAATAAATTGATGTCGACTAGGATTTCTTGCCGGAACTACCCCGAAGGAAAGGGCTGAAAAAACCTATAACACTCAGGCCTTGATTTCCAAAAACAAATGATTGAGGCTCTAAAGCCTTATCTGATCATTTCTATTCGTATTTTTTGCCATTTATAAAATCGAACTAAGGCTATCATATGCGCCTCCTAATCTTTTTTTGGGAAGGTTTTTTTATGCCTGATTCATGATAAAATCATGATAAACCATTCTTATACCCTCTTCCAATTTAATCTCATGCTTCCAGCCTTTGCTGTGCAGCTTAGAAACATCTAAAAGCTTTCTTGGAGTACCGTCAGGTCTGGAAAGATCAAAAACCAAATCACCCTCAAACCCAATAACTTTTTTAATTAACAAAGCAAGATCTTTAATGGTTAGTTCTTCACCTGTACCTATGTTAATCATGTCTGCTTCATTATAGTTTTTCATTAAAAAATAACAGGCATTCGCGAGGTCGTCTGAAAATAAAAACTCACGCATTGGGCTGCCGGTTCCTAAAATTACGACATGATCTGCAGAGCTTGATTTCGCTTCATGAAACTTTCTTATCAGTGCCGGCAAAACATGTGCATTTTGGGGATGATAATTATCATTGAAGCCATATAGGTTTGTTGGCATAACAGATATAAAATTACATCCATACTGAGCACGATAGGCTTCGCACATCTTAATTCCTGCAATCTTCGCTATGGCGTAAGGCTCATTCGTCTTTTCAAGTAAACCAGTTAAAAGGTATTCTTCCTTAAGAGGCTGGGGTGCATGCTTAGGATAAATACAACTTGAACCCAAAAACATAAGCTTTTTTACTCCATTCAGATAAGATTGGTGGATTACATTATTTTGGATTGATAAATTCTCATACAAAAAATCAGCCCTGAAGGTGTCATTTGCGATTATTCCACCAACTTTGGCTGCGGCAAGAAATACATATTCGGGTTTTTCTTTTGTAAAAAAATCAGCCACAGCCTGCTGGTCTTTTAAATCAAGTTCAGAAGAAGTGCGGGTTAATAGATTGAAATATCCCTCCCTGTCGAGTTTTCTTAAAATGGCCGAACCAACCATCCCACGATGACCAGCAATAAATATTTTAGATGTTGCTTCCATTATTACAGAGTATGCAAAGATAGAACTATTTTTACTGTCATTTTAATTAGAAATGGGTAAGGATAAACTTCGTCGCTTTGCAGAAATCACAGCCTTTGAAAATGTCATAGAGCTTGAAGATGGAAAAGTATTAAAAGGCTGCTGGGCCAAACATCATTTTAAAAACAATAATCCCCTGATCCTCGAATTGGGATGCGGAAAGGGTGAATACACCGTAAACCTGGCTAGGTTGTTTCCGGAAATAAATTTTATAGGTATTGATTATAAAGGAAACCGCATCTGGAGGGGTGCAAAAACTGCAATAGAAGAAGAAATTTCAAATGTAGCTTTCCTTCGCATTCAGATCGAAAACCTGCTGGATTATTTCTCTGAATCTGAAGTTTCAGAGATTTGGATCACTTTTCCAGACCCACAACCACAGATAAGCCGGGAGAAAAAGCGACTGACTTCCAGCCGTTTTCTGGATATGTACAAAAAGGTGCTTAAGAAAGGTTGTCCGGTGCACTTAAAAACAGACAGCGATCTTTTGTATATCTTCACTAATTCCAAAATAAAAGAATTAGGCCTTATTAAACATGTAAGTACCGACGATCTTTATAATTCAGAATTTGTGAATAATATACTTTCAATTCAGACTTACTACGAGAAAAAGTATCTTGCCAGAGATAAGAATATAAATTACCTGAAGTTTAGCTTTGAATAAATGGACAAGCTTAGTTTCTATGAACAGGTGTACCAGGTTGTCAGACTAATACCAAATGGGAGGGTAAGTTCTTATGGAGCAATTGCATCCTTTCTCGGATCTAGGGGCTCTGCCCGAATGGTTGGTTATGCGATGAATGCCTCCCATACGGCCTATCCTAAGGTACCTGCTCAAAGGGTAGTAAACAGAAATGGATTACTAAGCGGTAAATTTCACTTTGGATCATCAGACATGATGCAGCAATTGCTTGAAAATGAAGGCATAAAAGTTGAAGATGATAAAGTTCTTGATTTCAAAAACATTTTCTGGGATCCGTCTTTAGAGCTTTAGAACTGAGACATTTTTTAATAAAAAAATCGCAATAAATTTACATTATGGGAAAAATGATCAATGATTTCAATAACTACAGAACCAAGATGAATGAACGCATCATGGAAACTGCTGATACTAACATCAAACGCTTTATGGCGCTAGACACTACAACCTATGCCGATGGTGCACTAAATGTGAAAACAAAAGAAATGCTCGGACTTGTAGCCTCAATGGTTTTACGCTGCGATGATTGTATTAAATATCATCTGGGTAAATGCTTTGATGAAGGAGTTAGCAATTCCGAAATGAATGAGATCTTCATGATTGCAAATCTTGTGGGTGGATCTATTGTTATACCTCATTACCGAAGAGCACTTGAATATTGGGAAGAACTCAATGATGGTTTATCCTGAATGAGATCTTATTTTAAATTAAATTAACGCAAGCAAATAATTAAATTAATAGCCTAACCTTGAATCAAAATCAACCTATTGTAAGATGCTCTTGGTGTGGAAATGACCCCCTTTATGTCAGATATCATGATGAAGAATGGGGCAAACCTGTTTATGATGATCAGACTTTATTCGAATTTTTAATTCTTGAGAGTGCACAGGCAGGACTTAGCTGGATTACTGTCCTGCGAAAACGAGAAAATTACAGGAAGGCATTCGCAAATTTTGATGTTGAAAAAGTTGCCAACTTTAGCCAGAAAGATGTTGAAAGATTATTACAGAATGAGGGAATCATTCGAAACCGATTAAAAGTTAATGCTGCAATAAGCAATGCCAGATTGTTTTTAGGAATTCAAAAAGAATTCGGTTCCTTTTCAAATTATATCTGGGGCTTTTTACCAAATAAAAAACCAATTATAAATAAACTAAGCAGTAACAAAGATTTACCACCAAGCACTAAACTTTCAGACAGCATCAGTTCTGACATGAAAAAAAGAGGGTTTAAATTCTTTGGAACAACAATCTGTTATGCGCATATGCAGGCTACAGGAATGGTAAACGACCATATTGAAGGCTGTATTGCAAAATAAATTTTAGAAGTAACATTCCTGAAAATCACTAATAAAATGAAAAAACTATTTCTCTTAGATGCATTTGCCCTGATTTATAGAGCTCATTTTGCATTGAGTAAAAATCCGAGATTTACTTCCGGAGGTCTCAATACATCGGCCATTATGGGATTCACCAATACCTTGCTGGAAGTTCTTAAGAAAGAAAACCCAACGCATATGGCGGTGGTTTTTGATACCGCTGCTCCTACTGAAAGGCATCTTGATTTTACTGAGTATAAGGCTCATCGTCAGGCAATGCCTGAGGATCTTTCAACGGCAATTCCATATATCGTTCGTCTTATAGAAGGATTTAATATTCCAGTAATATTTTGTGACGGTTATGAGGCCGATGACTTGATTGGAACCTTGGCTAAAAAAGCAGAGCTCGAGGGCTTTACAGTTTATTGCATGACTCCTGATAAAGATTTCGGGCAACTAGTCTCCGAGAATATCTTCATCTACAAACCTGCCCGAATGGGAAATGGAATGGAAATTCAGGGTGTAAAAGAAATCCTTGAAAAATGGGAAATTGATCGTGTTGAACAGGTAATAGATATTTTGGGCTTATGGGGTGATGCGGTTGACAACATACCAGGAATTCCGGGAATCGGTGAGAAAACTGCCAAATTATTAATCAAACAATATGGCTCAATCGAAAATATCATCAGTAATAGTCATGAACTTAAAGGTAAACTTCGTGAGAATGTAGAAAACTTCGCTGAACAGGGTTTGATTTCAAAAAAACTTGCAACTATTATGCTGAATGCGCCGGTTGATCTTGATGTGGATGCTTTACATGTTGACGAGCCTAATCGTGAATTACTTGAGCCTCTTTTCGCAGAGCTTGAATTTCGTACGCTAGGGAAAAGGATTTTTGGTGATGAATTCAGTATTGCAGATGCAAAATCAAGTCCATCATCCGGACAAATGGATCTTTTTGGAAATAATGATGTTCAAATGCCCCTTAGTTCAGGCGTAGGAGCAGAAAAAAATGCTTCGCAAACACCACAGAGTTTCAAAAATATAAGTAATACTGATCACAATTATCAATTGGCAGACACCATTGAGAAAAGAACTAGCCTCGTTCGCTTACTCAATGAACATAGCTCTTTCTGTTTTGATACTGAAACTACAGGGCTTGATGCCAATAATTGCGAGCTTGTCGGACTTTCTTTCAGTGTGGCGAAAGGTGGAGCATGGTATGTTCCACTACCGGCTGACCAGAGTGAGTGCAAAACTATTTTATCTGAATTTAAATCGCTCTTAGAAAACCCATTGATTTCTAAAATCGGGCAGAATATAAAATATGATATCCTGGTTCTTAAATGGTACGATGTCAATATACAGGGTGAACTATTCGATACGATGCTCGCTCATTATCTAATAGACCCCGATTCACGTCATAACATGGATCTTTTGGCTGAAAATTACCTAAATTATAGTCCGGTAAGTATCAGCACACTCATAGGTGATAAAGGTAAAAATCAGGGCAATATGCGAGATGCTGACCTAGAAAAGGTAAAAGAGTATGCAGCTGAAGATGCTGATATCACCTTACAACTAAAGACCGAGTTCGAACCCATTTTAAAATCTGTAAACGCGTGGAAACTTGCTCAGGATATTGAAAATCCCCTGATCTATGTTCTTGCTGATATTGAACATGAAGGGGTAAAAATTGATCAGAACGCACTAGTGGAATTTTCTAAAACACTTGAAATTGATATCCGGGCTTTCGAATCAACTATCTACGAAAAGGCGGGAGTAAAATTCAATATCGCGTCACCAAAACAACTTGGAGAAGTTCTTTTTGATAAACTGCAGCTAGATCCGCAGGCAAAAAAAACTAAAACTGGTCAATATCAAACCGGTGAAGATGTTCTCTTAAGGCTGGCAAACAAAAGTGATATTGTAGCTGATATTCTTGATTTCAGACAACTGCAAAAATTGAAATCTACTTATGTTGATGCTTTACCGCAAATGATCAATCCGAAAACTGGTCGGGTTCATACATCTTATAATCAGGCAGTTGCAGCAACCGGTCGTTTAAGTTCAAATAACCCTAATCTTCAAAATATTCCAATCCGAACTGAGCGTGGCCGGGAGGTTAGAAAGGCATTTATTCCGAGAGATAATGAACATGTTATAGTATCAGCCGATTATTCCCAGATAGAACTGAGAATTATTGCCGAAATCAGCAAAGATGAAAACATGATGGAAGCTTTTGTAAACGGACTGGATATTCATACTGCTACAGCTGCAAAAGTTTATGGAATTGCCTTAGATGAAGTAAATTCCACTCAAAGAAGGAATGCTAAAGCCGTTAACTTTGGAATAATCTATGGTCAGTCGGCTTTCGGTTTATCACAAAATCTGGGTATCCCCAGAAAAGAAGCAGCAGAAATTATTGAAAATTACTTCAATACGTATCCAAATATTAAGAAATATATGAGTGATACCATGAACTTTGCTAGGGAAAATGGGTACGTAGAAACAATTATGGGAAGAAGACGCTACTTGAGGGATATTAATTCGGCCAATCAGACTGTCCGTGGTTTCGCTGAGCGAAATGCTATCAATGCACCGATTCAGGGTTCAGCAGCAGACATGATCAAAATTGCTATGATTGGGATTCATCAGGATATAAAAGATCAAAAACTGGGTTCGAAAATGACTATGCAGGTTCATGATGAATTAGTGTTTGATGTAATAGTCAATGAAACCGAAATAATGAAAAAAATCATTATTGATCGTATGAAAAATGCGATTAAAATGGAGGTTCCAATTCTGGTAGAGGTTGGCGTTGGAAGAAACTGGCTGGAAGCTCATTAGTAATATTAAATTGTGTTGAATTTGAATATTGGCTGAATTTTATTACATTAACACTACAAGGATACTATCTTAAGTTTTGTAGTTTACGTTATCTGAATTCAGACATTAAATTCGTTTATGAATGTCATGCACCTTAGCGCAGAATGCTACCCGGTTGCCAAAGTGGGCGGACTTGGGGATGTGGTTGGTGCGCTACCAAAATACCTTTGTGAAGCCGGTATAAATGCCTCGGTAGTATTGCCTTATTATGACCGCAATTTCGTTCATGAAAACACTTTTGATCTTGTATTCAAATCTAAAGCAACACTAGGTTCAAAAGCTTTTGAATACACTATCCTCAGAGAAAGAAATAAAATACTGGGTTTTGATTTATATCTTATTCAAATAATCGGCTTGCTTGATCGGCCCGAAATTTATTGCTACCCCGATGAAATAGAGCAATTTATCAGTTTTCAACTCGCATTCCTGGATTGGATAAACAAATCGGATACAAAGCCTGATATTATTCATTGTCACGATCACCATACCGGCCTAATCCCCTTTCTAATTTCTCATGCCACTTCTTATACTAAACTGGCTCATATTCCAACTGTTTGTACAATTCATAACGGGCAGTACCAGGGCTGGTTTGGCTGGGATAAAATCTCATATCTTCCAGCTTTCGACCTTAATAAAGCAGGACTTCTAGACTGGGGAAACTGTATTAATTCGCTGGCAGCTTCTGTAAAGTGCTGTTGGAAATTTACCACGGTTTCGCCAAACTACCTTAAAGAATTATCGATTAATTCGAATGGCCTTGAAAAATTATTTCAGATGGAAGAAGCTAAAGGATCAGGAATAATAAATGGAATAGACTCTCTGGTTTGGAATCCTGAGATAGACCCAATGATATTCAAAACCTATTCGATAGATAGTGTTGAAGAAGGCAAAAAAGAAAATAAAAAACTACTATGTAAAGAATTTGGTTTGAGCAGTACAGAACCACTTATCGTATTTATCGGACGGCTAGTGGGGGAAAAAGGAGCGGATTTGCTTCCTGAAGCCATTGAATCTTGTATAAATACTTATAAAGGAAAATTAAATTTTCTTATTTTAGGTTCAGGAGATTCAAAAACTGAAAAAGAATTAAAAAATCTCTCTGCAAAATATAAAAAACAATACGGTGTTTATATTGGTTATAATGAAGTGCTTTCACATCGAATTTATGCCGGCGCTGATTTTCTGATTATGCCGTCAAGAGTTGAGCCATGTGGTTTAAACCAGCTGTATGCCATGCGTTATGGAACAATACCAATAGTTAATAATACAGGTGGTTTAAAGGATACTGTAATCGATTTAAAAAAGAAGGACGGCTACGGACTCTGCTTTGATAAACTTAGTACACAAACTATTGAAAAGGTAATCGGAAGAGCTTATGAATTGTATAAAGATTCCGAAAAGATGCTTACGATACGAAAAAAAATGATGCTCCTAAATTTTTCCTGGGACAAATCAGCGGAAGAATATATTAACCTCTATAAAAGCTTAAGCAATGATTGAGATGAATTCTAAAGTATTATCGGTGGTTTTGGGTGGCGGACAAGGATCACGTCTTTATCCATTAACTGATACCCGTTCAAAACCAGCTGTTCCAATCGCAGGAAAGTATCGTCTCGTGGATATTCCCATTTCAAATTGTTTAAATTCAGGTATTGAAAGAATATTTGTATTAACTCAATTCAACTCGGCTTCATTAAATAAGCACATCAAAAATACTTACCATTTCAGTTTTTTTAGTGAAGCCTTTGTAGATATTCTTGCAGCCGAACAAACACCTGGCAATAGCACATGGTTTCAGGGTACTGCTGATGCAGTCAGGCAGAGTCTAGGTCATTTAACTCAGCATCAATGTGAATATATTCTGATTCTTTCCGGAGATCAGTTATATCAAATGGATTTTAGTGAAATGGTCAAAAATCATGAAATGAGTGGTGCTGAAATCAGTATTGCAACGATTCCAGTAAATGCAAAAGATGCAAGTGAATTTGGAATTTTAAAAGCTGATGATAATAACCTAATCACCTCCTTTATTGAGAAACCCAAAAAGGAGCTACTCCCTGATTGGAAATCAGATGTTGGCGAAGGACTGAAAAAAAAGGGGAAAGAATACCTTGCATCAATGGGTATTTACCTGTTCAATAGAAAATTACTTTTTAAATTACTAGAGGATAATGCAAGAACTGACTTCGGTAAGGAAATCATTCCCCAGTCAATTGATGAATATAAAGTCCTTAGTTACAAATTCGAGGGTTATTGGACAGATATTGGTAATATTCACTCTTTCTTTGATGCTAATATTGGATTGACAGATGATATTCCGGAATTTAATCTTTTCGATAAGAGGCCAATCTATTCAAGGGCAAGAATGTTGCCGCCATCAAAAATATCAGGAACAACATTAGAAAAAACTATAATTGCTGATGGATGTATTATTAACGCCAGCAGGATTGAACGGTCAGTTATTGGTATCAGAACGCGTATCGGAACAGGAACTACTATTGTGAATAGCTATGTTATGGGAGGAGACCGTTACCAAACACTGTCTGAGTTAGAAGAATCAGCGGAGTCCAAACGTCCGGTTATGGGTATTGGCAAAAGATGCTATATAAAGAATGCCATTATTGATAAAAATTGTTTCATTGGAAATGATGTCAGAATTAACGGTGGCAATCATCTCGAAAATGGAGATTTTAAAACATATTCCATCAAAGACGGTATTGTAGTAGTCAAAAAAAAGGCTGTTATTCCAAATGGAACAGTCATTTGAAAACCAAAACGCCAGTTAAGATTATTTTCCAAACAGATTTCCAAGTCCTCCCATCATTTCACGGGTAACTGCCTGCATCTCTGTTTGACTCACTTGATCTGCCTGAGCCAAAACCTTGTTGAAAACAGCAACAAGTAATTCTTCTAACTCTTCCTTGTCCGCGGATTGCAAAAATTCAGGATCAATTGAAAGTGAGGAAATATACTTATTAGCAGTTGAAGTAATTCTAATCTTACCCCCTTCCACTTCAGAAGAAACGGAAATTAAATCCAATCGTTTTTTAATTTCCTCAGCCCTTTGCTGAGCCTGTAATAACTTATCAAGCATAAACTAAATAAAATATAATGAGACTAACTTATTGATTTGCTGATCTCCGGCTATAGAAGATTTGTAAGAAGCCATTTCTGCTGGCATCTTGTTTAAATAAAAACAAGGTTCTATTTATCAACCGGAGATCAAAAAATTTAACCATGATTTTAGTATTAAAAATTGCTACTATCAATCATCATCAGAAACCGAACTTTGTCCATTTCCGGAATAGGCACTTCTTCTAACAACGGGCATTCCAGAAACCTTATAAAGCTCATCCAATTTCAACAGACTCCCATTAGTTAAGTTAGTTAGTAGGATAATGGTGATATCTTTATTCAGCTGCCTTAAATATATATTCCTAAAACCATGCCACCATCCGGTATGATATACTACTTTGTTAGTATCCTTTTCAAAGGTTCGCCAACCATACCCATAATTAAAGTGCCCACGCTGCATAACGTTGTGAGCAGCATAAACAGAATCCATTGTCTCGGTTTTTAACAGTTTTGCTTTTCTCATAGCTCTGTCAAATAAATAAAGGTCATGAATTGTACTGTATATTCCTTTATCACCAACCGGGCCATCAAGAAAATTCTGAGCAACTGATCGACGCCAGTTTCGGTCATGTCCAACTACATCCACAGGAATTTTGTCATATTCTGCTTTAGAATATACCGCTGTGTTTTTCATACCAAGTGGTTTAAAAATATGCTCTGCCATAAATTGAGAATATTTTTGTCCACTTACCTTTTCAATGATTGCTGCCAAAACCATGTAATTTGAATTGTTATAATGAAATACCCTGTTAGGTTTGGTGTATGGGTTGGGCTTATGTTCGGCTATTAATTGCATTACATCCTGATTAGTAATTCCAGGCCTTTCATTCTTCTTTTGTGATTTCCATAGATTATCCACGAAATAAACATAATTCATCATACCCGATTTATGGGTCAAAAGAAGTTCCACAGTAATACTATCGTATGGAAAATCAGGGTAAAACTCCTTTACATTCTGGTTTAGCCTCAATTTACCATCTTCAATAAGCATCATTATAGCTGTGGATGTAAATGGCTTGGATACAGAGGCAAGCTCAAAAACTGAATTGATCTTTAAACTATCTCTGTGAAGGTGATCTGCCCAGCCTATTGCCCTTTCATAAATAATCTTACCATTTTTTGCTACCAGTACATTACCATTAAATCCTGATTTTCTATGAAGATTTACAATGATTTCATCTATCCGTTTATCCGCCTTTTTGGGGTCATAAAAAAGTACAACACTATCCGGAACTTCCTTGTTTAGAATTTTTCTCTTTCTTTTTTCTGAAGGATCTGAACTGCAAGCTTGTACTAAAACAAAAAGCACAAATAATACTAGACTGTTAAGAAGGTATCTGATCATGAAGCGTGTGTGGAATAGATTTAATGCCGAAAATTAGAAAATATTATAAACAGGCTAACAAAAGAGTTATGAACACATTGCTAAAAATTGTTGAGATCGTTAAAATTAGAAATCTAAATCCAAATTTTTGCCCCAGATTCAAGGTAAAAAAATCTAAATTTGCAGAATAACAAAAAACCTGTTCCAATGACTTACAGAGTAGAACACGATACCATGGGTGAAGTTAAGGTACCTGCAGATAAATACTGGGGTGCGCAAACTGAACGTTCAAGAAATAATTTTAAGATCGGACCGGAGGCATCAATGCCAACAGAAATAATCGATGCATTTGCTTATTTGAAAAAAGCGGCTGCATACACTAATACAGATAGCGGTATCTTATCGCCAGAAAAACGCGATCTTATCGCAAAAGTTTGTGATGAAATATTAGCGGGTAAACTATCCTCAGAATTTCCATTGGTAATCTGGCAGACTGGATCAGGAACGCAGTCAAATATGAATGTAAACGAGGTTATCGCTAACCGGGCACATGTGCTTCAGGGAAATCAGCTTGGTGAAGGAAAGACCTTTGTACATCCAAATGATGACGTAAATAAATCGCAGTCATCAAATGATACCTATCCAACCGCAATGCACATTGCAGCCTATAAAATGGTTATTGAAACTACTATTCCGGGTATAGAGAAGCTTAGAGACACACTTCATCTCAAAGCTGAAAAATTTAAAGATGTCGTTAAAATCGGGCGTACTCACTTAATGGATGCTACTCCTTTAACCTTAGGGCAAGAATTTTCAGGTTATGTTTCTCAGTTAAACCATGGATTAAAAGCATTGAGAAATACGTTAGACCACCTTTCAGAACTGGCATTAGGTGGAACTGCAGTTGGCACCGGAATAAATACCCCAAAAGGATATGACATTAGTGTTGCTGCTTACATCGCTAAATTTACCGGACTGCCTTTTATAACTGCAGAAAATAAATTTGAAGCTTTGGCAGCACATGATGCAATTGTTGAGACTCATGGTGCTTTAAAACAAATCGCTGTTTCTCTAATGAAAATTGCAAACGATATCCGGATGCTGGCATCTGGCCCACGGTCGGGTATAGGTGAGATTCATATTCCTGATAATGAGCCCGGTTCTTCAATCATGCCCGGAAAAGTTAACCCCACCCAAAACGAAGCAGTGACCATGGTTGCAGCGCAAGTTATGGGTAATGATGTTACGATAAGTATTGGTGGATCTAATGGTCATTATGAACTGAATGTATTCAAGCCAGTGATGGCTGCAAATTTTTTGCAGTCGGCGCGATTAATCGGAGATGCCTGCATATCATTCACAAACAATTGCGTTGTAGGTATTGAACCAAATTATGATGGTATCAAGAAACATCTTGAAAACTCTTTAATGCTGGTTACTGCACTTAACCCTCATATAGGTTATGAAAATGCTGCTAAAATTGCTAAAACCGCGCTGAAAGAAAACAAGTCACTTCGGGAAGCTGCAATTGGTCTTGGCTTATTGACCAATGAACAATTTGACCTATGGGTTCGTCCTGAAGATATGATTGGTGGTTTAAAATAAAAAACAAATTCCTTCACATCGGATCAGGAGAGATATTTATAATTTAAAAATGGTTAAAAACGCCAGCATTTTCTTTTTTTTCGTTTTGATGCTGGCTCTGGCATCCTGTAAATTCAACCCCAATCTGCAGGGTAAAGGCACAGATAGTATTCAGGGAATATGGGAAGAAGGTAGTGTTGATCTTCAGGATGAAAGGCTGCAATATTCAAGGCATAATATTCGATTTTCCTGCGATTCAGTTTACCTTACAATAAAAACTTTCGCTAAAATAAATACATATCCCGACTCCTGTTTTAATAAAGGAAACTGGACAGAATATGCCAAAGGAACCTATATCACCAAGGGCGACACTCTTATTCTAACGACTACTTTTACAAAATCAAATTTTAAGCAGAAAATATCAGGATGCTACCGCATAGGTCAATATCTTCCGGCATTTATTATCAGAAAAAATACGGGTGACAGTTTATACCTCGAAAGTTTAAAGGAGCATTCGAATATAAAGCTATCCCTTACTCAGAGAACAGTATGTGTTCAGAAACCACTAAACTAATTTTATCATGAAAATACAATTCCGAAAGAAAATGCTTCTGGCATTTTTGCTACTTTATCTTCCTATCCAGTCTATGGCCTGGGGTTTACTCGGACACAGGGTGGTTGGTCAAATAGCCGAAAGCTACCTCAATAAGCAAACAAGCCGCGAAATAAAACTAATTCTGGGGAATGAAAATCTAGCAATGGCTAGTAACTGGGCAGATTTTATAAAGTCTGAGCCTACATATAACTACATTAACAACTGGCATTACATTAATCTCCCCGCCGGATTGAATGAAGAGCAACTTGATTTTGCTTTAAAACGGGATACTATAACAGATATTTACACGAAAATTCTGTTTTTGAGTGCTGAATTAAAAAATAAAAATCTTGAACAGAAAAAAAAGGTAATGTACCTACGTTTGCTGATTCATTTTGTGGGCGATATCCATCAACCCATGCACACAGGTCGTTTTGAAGATTTAGGAGGTAATAAAATTCAATTAACCTGGTTCGGTCAGAATACTAATTTACACCGTGTATGGGATTCAGATCTAATTGATTCACAACAACTTAGTTATACAGAATATTCACGTTCCATTAATTTCATTGATAAAAATCAGCTCCATTCCTTGCAATCGCAGGACGCAGCACAATGGGTTAAAGATTCTTACCGAATCAGTGAAAAATTATACGCAAAAGTCAATATTGGTGATAAATTGGGTTACCGTTATATTTATGATAACATTGAAATTGCAAACCAGCAATTGCTTAAAGGTGGAATTCATCTTGCAGCCTTATTAAACAATATTTTTTCGGCTTGAGCTCCAATCTATGAAAATATTAATGGTTTGTCTGGGTAATATTTGCCGTTCTCCATTAGCACATGGAATCATGGAACACCTGGTCCTACAAAATGGTTTAAACTGGGAAATTGATTCAGCAGGTACAGGTGGATGGCATATCGGACAGCCACCTGATAGGCGTTCTATCGGTATCGCAAAAAAATATGGATTGGATATCAGTTTGCAAACCTGCAGAAAGTTTGATGTTATAGATTTTGAGAAATTTGATCAAATTCTGGTGATGGATCATACTAACTTACAGGATGTAAAAGCAATGGCCAGAAACGAAGCGGAACAAAATAAAATCAGTCTCTTTATGAAAGACGCCATTGTTCCTGATCCATATTATGATGACGATCAATTTGATCCGGTTTATCGGATGATTGAAAAACGATGTAAAGAATTTCTATACGAGTACACATCAGGAGGTATTTAAGCTTAAGGTCTTTTTGTACCTTTATACTATGGCAGTTATCAAACCATCCATCCCGAAAGGAACCCGTGATTTTTCATCTACTGAAATGGTGAAGCGGAATTATATTTTTAATACCATCAGTACAGTAT
Source organism: Daejeonella sp. (assembly GCA_044341405.1). Taxonomy (GTDB): domain Bacteria; phylum Bacteroidota; class Bacteroidia; order Sphingobacteriales; family Sphingobacteriaceae; genus Daejeonella. Next base: position 20,648 of record JBIIRT010000011.1, read on the forward strand.
TTAAAAAATATGGTTATCAAGAAATCCAGACTCCAACAATGGAAAATCTTTCTACCCTTACCGGTAAATATGGTGATGAGGGAGATAAGCTGATTTTTAAGGTTCTGAATTCAGGGGATTATCTAGCCAACGTGCCTTCGGCTAAACTTGAAAGCCACAACTCACAACTCCTTACTTCCGAGATAAGCGAAAAAGCCCTTCGCTATGATCTCACTGTCCCTTTTGCGCGTTATGTAGTTATGCATCGCAATGAAATCTCATTTCCCTTTAAACGCTATCAGATTCAGCCCGTATGGCGTGCCGACAGGCCACAAAAAGGAAGATATCGTGAATTTTATCAGTGTGATGCGGATGTTGTTGGTTCTGAAAGTTTGATCAATGAAGCCGAATTCGTACTGATCTATCAGGAAGCATTAAGTAGATTAGGCTTGAAAGATTTTACTGTAAAAATTAATAATCGTAAAATTCTATCAGGAATTGCCGAAATTATTGGAAAGCCTGAACTGATTATTGATATGACGGTCGCAATTGATAAGCTAGACAAAATCGGCATTGATGGGGTGACCAAAGAACTGATTGAACGCGGTTTTACACCATCAGATATCAAAATACTTAACCCAATCATCAACCTGAGCGGATCAAATGAAGAAAAGCTGAATAAACTTCGATCAGTACTTGCTTCATCTGAAATTGGTTTGAAAGGAATTTCTGAAATTGAGACTATATTTTCTTACCTCGATAAGTTCTCAATACACAATACTCAACCCGATAGTAATCGGGTCTCAATACTCAATTTAGAACTTGATATAACCCTTGCCCGCGGACTGAACTATTATACAGGTGCTATCTTCGAGGTAAAAACCAACGAAGTGGCTATGGGTAGTATTGGAGGCGGGGGACGATATGATGATCTGACCGGAATGTTCGGTCTCAATGATCTTACAGGAGTAGGTATCTCCTTTGGTGCCGACAGAATCTACGATGTACTTGAGGAGCTAAACTTATTCCCCGAAACGGGTTTAGACAACACAAAAGTACTTATCAGCAATTTTGATTCAAATGCCGAAATTTATGCGCTACCATTACTTCAGCAATTAAGAACTTCAGGTATCAACGCCGAAATTTATCCTTCATCAGCCAAACTCAAAAAGCAAATGAGCTATGCTGATGATAAAAATATTCCATTTGTAATTATTATCGGAAGTGAGGAAATGGAAACCGGATTGCTTAGTTTGAAAAATATGAAGAGTGGTGAGCAACAAAAACTTACCGATGAACAAATCATCGCTTATTTATCATAATACTATTTATGAAAAAAATAATACTATCATTTTCAATTCTTTTTATTTCAACTATTGGAATAATTCGATTTATCAAATTAAGTAATGACCATAAAGAATGTAATTGGGAAATTGAAAAAAAATTAGATTCTAACGGTAACACGGTGACTACAAAAAGTCACATTTGTAATGAGAAATATAATTTTTAAAACCAATACTGGCGTTTTATAGCTTAGTTCAGCCCTTTCCTACAGAGTATTTCCGGCAAAAAAGCGTACTCATTCCAGCGACAGCTGGAACCCCCTTTGGTCGGTGTTGTCACCGTACCAAGAAGCATCTATCAAATGGTCGGTGATAACACCAACCAGAGGGAAAGAATTTCATGATTTCTATTCAATCTCCCGGAAAAACAAGGGCAGAACGCGATTCAAAGAAAAACAGATTTCCCGTTAGGATTATTAGGCTGGATATCAATATAAGCCATTCACAATTCCTGTGCCTCAATGTTGAGCGCTAAAAACTTTACCGGAGATGGATATGCTACATTTTTAAGCGTAATCGACAAACTTTGAACCTCTTGAGCCTTAGCATATGACAAGACTATAAAACGAAAAAATAAACATAATGTTTTCATAGTCAATTGTTTGAGATTAGAAATAACCGATTTACTTTTATTAAATTTAGGGTAAATAAACCAATTACATTTATATACCGTATATACCTCGAACTAATTTTAATGGAATTTTAGATATTTAGAAACCTATAAAACAAAAATTAATATGGAACGTAAAGACTTTCTAGCAGCATTAGGCCTTAGTGCCGGATCTCTGGTTATCAGCTCATGCCTCGGTGCTTGTGGTAAAAGTGAAACAGGTACCCCGAATCCATCAACCCCCACACCAACACCAGGCAATAAAATTGATTTCACATTAAATGTAAGTACGAATGCTGATATCAATTCCAAAGGGTGGACAATTATGAACAGCATAATCATTGCTAGGAATGGCTCAAATTATATTGCTCTTTCGTCTTCATGTACCCATCAGGGTAACCCGGTAACCTACAACTCGCAGAACAATAATTTCCCTTGTTCACTAACCGATGCTGCACATGGATCTATTTTTGACTCCAATGGTAACAGAATTCAGGGACCTGCAAGTTCAGCGCTAAAAAAATACAGTACAACACTTACTGGAACTTCTTTACGGGTATTTGAGGCCTGAGATTAACTATTTAGAATGAAAAAGCTACTTCTACTATTTTATCTAACTCTTCCGTTTACAGCATTTTCACAGGAAGATCTAATGAAACTTGTTTCAGATAGCAATGAAGTTTTTGTGAAGTCCGCTACATTCAAGGCAAGCCGAATTATTAACGGACATTCCGTTGAAACTGTAGGTAAGAATAACTTAGACTTCATTATTTCCCACCGCTTTGATCGGTTGAACAGAGGGTTTGAAGAATTCTTCGGACTAGATGCTGCAACAATTCGTTTGGGCCTGGAATACGGTATCAATGACCGGTTCATGATAGGAATAGGAAGGAGTTCCTTTCAAAAAGCATTTGACTATTTCAGTAAATATAAACTGATCAGACAAAGCACAGGTTCAATAAATATACCAGTTTCCGCCACCTTGTTTGCTGGATATGCAATTCGTACTCAAAAAACCTTTCCGCAACTATCAGGATTCGATAGAAGCAGTTATACCGCTCAAATCCTCATTGCCAGAAAGTTTAACGAAGCATTCTCATTGCAGGTAAGTCCGACTTTAATCCACAGAAATAGAGCCGATATATTCACTGACAATAGAACGGTTATTGCTTCCGGAATTGGTGGTAGGATGAAAGTGACCAAACGAGCTTCAATTAACGGAGAATACAACTATGTACTTCCAAATCAAATAGATGATAGCTATAAAAATAATTTATCTTTCAGTTTTGATCTTGAAACCGGCGGTCATGTGTTTCAATTACTGTTTACCAATTCATTCGGAATGACTGAAAGACAATTTATAACTGAAACTGATGGCAGCTGGGGAAGCGGGGATATACATTTTGGCTTCAACATTTCAAGAACATTTTCGTTTGAGAAAAAAAGCAAAATGAAACCATGAAGCACTTTTTGTTATTACCGGCATTTATCCTGATTTTCAATTTCTCTACAGCACAAAATAAACTTTATAACAGCAATAAAAGTGAATTTAGCTTTTTCTCTAAAACTCCGCTAGAGGATATTGATGCAAAAAATACACGTGCCAATTCCATCATTAATTTATCGAACAGAGAACTTGTTGTGCGTATTCCCGTGTCACAATTTCAATTTAAAAACAAATTGATGCAACAGCATTTTAATGAGAATTACATGGAAAGTGAAAAGTTTCCATATGCCACTTTTAAAGGAAAGATTAATGAGGAAATTGATTTGAGTAAAGCGGGGACATATTCTGTTAGTGCGAGCGGAATATTGAACATTCATGGTATAGATCAAAATAGAAATCTAGTAGGGCAATTAACTGTCAGTGAAAACTCTTTACTTCTTGAGACCAAGTTTGAAGTACTGCTTGTGGATCATAAAATTGATATACCGAAGCTTGTTTTTAAAAAAATTGCAGAAAAGATCAATGTCAGTGCCAGTATAAATTATGTACCATATCAAAAATAAACGTAATAATTAAAGAATTTAAACTAGCCCATTAAACAAAAATGCCAGTCGTACGACTGGCATTTTTGTTAATAATAAAATTAAAAAAAATTAGTTTTCAAGCGGACGAACAGTAGGAAGCACAATACTACTTAATCGAGCACCTCCATGATGAATCGTTTGCTGAGCAACCCGAATCCTGTCGCTACTTCCGAACGGATCACCAGTATTAGGATTTCTGTCAAATTGAGGGAAATTACTTGAAGTAATATCAACACGAATACGGTGTCCAGGTAAAAACACATTGGCAGTACCTGTCATTTCAATCTCGTACTCATATACCTGATTCGGTGTAAGTAACTTGATCTTATCCAATCCTTCGCGGAATCTGGCTCTCAATATTCCTTCAGAAATAGGCATTGCCCTGCCATCAGGATAAACGTCAACAAGTTTAATCATCCAGTCAGTATCCGGCCCATCGGTTGCAGCAAATAATTTCATTTTCATAGGACCAGCAATGGTCATCGGGCTCTTCAGAAATTCAGAGGTATAAACCAAAACATCTTCTCTACGCTCAAGCGGACGCTGATCGTAAGGACCTGCTTGGGTAGGACTACCACAGCAATTATTACCTCCCAGTGTCATGATAGGGGTTTTAGGGTCATATGTGTATTTATCATTGGCTGCCTTTTTTGGGGCCTCAAAACTCAATACACCATCGCCACGAACTGAATTAGCATTTCCATTACTGCTCAAATACAAGTTCTTATATTGAGTCCCAGGAATTGGATAATCTTTTTCACTACGCCATTTATTAATACCCATGTAAAATAACTTTACCGGATCTTCAAGGTCTAAACCATTTTTAATTCCTTTCAAATGGTAATCATAAAACTGTAATTCCCTGTTGTACATCTGCATATTAGCTGTAGCACCAAAATCAACAGTTCCAAATGATTGTGAAGGACCATGACCCCAAGGACCAATGATCATGCGGGCGCCGGCACGAGCCTCAGGAGTTGCAGCCTTATTCCTCATCCCGATATAACCATTTATGGTTCCCATTAAGAAAATATCAAACCAACCACCGTAAGTATGAGTGGGAACATTCATTTTAGAAAAGTTCTCTTCATCACTGATTGATTTCCAGTAATCATCATAACTCTCATGATTAATCCAATCGCGATAATGTTTAACGGCATAACCAGCACTTTTCAAATCACCGTCCTTTAAAGGCAAATGCCATAAAATATTATCATATTTCAACTCCTCTGGAGTATATGCTTCTGTATGCCAATACTGAGGTAACATAATTCGGTTAGGCATACGAACAACTCCCCAGCCATAGTTAAAACTCAAACGGAAGGCTCCACCCATCGTTAACCAGTTAGCATAAATATTTGTTGAGGCTACACCTGGAAAAGCCGCTACCAAATGTGGCGGTGTGGCACTCATTGCTGCCCATTGATTATGTCCAAGGTAACTTCCACCTTGAGTAGCAACTTTTCCATTTGAAAAGGGTTGAGCTGCTGCCCACTCGATTACATCATAACCGTCTTTTGACTCATCACGGAAGGGATCCCAGATTCCTTCACTCTCATAACGACCCCTGATATCTGCAAATACAACAGCATATCCCTCTTGAGCAAATCTGATTTTATCCTGATGTCCCCCATCCCGCTGTACACCATAACAGGTACGTATAACAATCGTAGGGTATTTACCAGGTGCGGCGGGAAGATAGACATCGGCATAAATCTTTACACCATCACGCAATACTATGGTTTTGTAACGTTCTATTTTAATTTCATTTTTAAGCGGTCTTCGCAGTAACTCCGGAATATTATTCCTGATTGAATGCTCTGACCCATTAACCCCGTTGGAAAAAAGCGTTTCGCTTGCATACATGTAATTGGGATTGTTCTTAGCACCCGAATAACTAATAAATTGATTTCCTGTGCCAATAGAATTGTTCGTCTGCGCCTGAGCAGTGATTGCCCCGGAAAGAAAAAATGCCAGCAGTAAATGTTTGAATTTGTTCATTTTTTTTTCATTAATGTGATTATATAAATATGGAAAATTAAGTTAAGGATTGCAAACCTAAAAGATCTGAAAAGAATTGGTGGATTCAAAAAAAACCGGGGTTTAAAACCTGCTGCAAGAAAAAGAAATTATTTAGTTGGAAGGCCTCTGTAGCCCTTATAAGGACCGCATCAAAAGTTTCACTAATATTTCCGGGTGTGGGATTTGATTCTGAAATTGAAAAAGCACTCATTGTAATGGCAATCGCAGCGGGGGCAGTGGTTTCTGGATAACCACTCAATTTTCAGGAGTTGATGTTTAAACCAGTTATCGTGCCTATGCACTGGGTACATTATTGGTTGGTTTCTACTGCACTATTTCTTTACATCGCTACTTTTATTGTTTAGTCATTTAAACTAGACGCTATCCGGTTCACTTTCCAGTATCCCGATCTGTATCATGACCTCAGATTCTTTCACCGGAAATTCAGCATTGTTTCTAATAGTCTGAATCACAGCATCAAAAAGATCCATATATTTCCCAATAGCCGAAGGAACCAATTCAACTGTTTTTTCACCCTGTTCGCTTATCAAAGTGAGACGACCTTCTTTACCGGCATCCTCATATCCAAATCCTGGGTCACTGGGCTTTAATCCGGCAATTAGTTGATCTTCCTGCTTGTCACAAAATGCTTTAACAAATGAACCTTTAGTACCATGAATAATAATTCCCGGCTGAGGATCAGCAACCAGAAGACTCGTGGTTATGAATACATTTAGTTGATTCGGGTAAGTTAAATGGATATGCCCATAATCATCTACCAAGGAATTCTTGCGGTATATGCCGGTAATTTTACGGGAGGCAAGTGGCTCCCCCAGAATACATATTGCCTGATCCAACAAATGTGCCGCGAGGTCATATACAATGCCTGCAGCAGGAATTGGGGTTTCTTTAAAAACTTTCGGACCAATCTCCGCCCTATAGCGGTCGTAGCGTAAGTGCATCTCGATAATCTGTCCGAGTTTTCCACTATTTATCGTATCTCGGGTAACAGCAAAATCGCTGGAAAATCTTCTGTTCTGGTATACCATCACCTTACGGTTTAGTTTCCTCCCCAAATCAAAAATCTCCTTTGCTTCAGCTTGGGTTGGAGCAAATGGCTTCTCAACCAGAATATCTTTTCCAGCCATCAATGCCCTTCTAGAGTAATCTACATGAGTATTACTGGGGGTATTAACAATGACCAGTTCAATTTCAGGGTCATTCAGTACTTCGTCCAGAGAATTATAACTAATAACATCCGGATAATCAGCATTAACTTTTTTAGTGTTATGCTCCAGCACCCCCTTAAAATAAAAACCCGGGTGAACATGAACAAATGGTCCGTGAAATAGCTTTCCCGACATACCGTAAGACAGTAAAGCAGTAACGATTGGTTTTTGCATAAACAAATATAGTATTTGAGGTGAAAATATCAGAGTGGGAGGATTTTCCTATGGTCGGTGTTATCACCGTACCATAAGCAACTCATATCACGTGGTCGGTGATAACACCGACCACAGGGAAACAACAACCAGATGTAATTTGACAGGTCAGAAAGTCCATTTTTTTGCAGACTTTTGTACATGACCCCAGCAGAAATAAACGCTAAATGGAAAGTACTACAAGTACAGTTAGCTAAAGATTTTGATACCGACCTTCCTGACATGAAAGTCATGCTCTTTTTAATCGGTGTTCAGGAACTTGGCAAGGGTCCGGCAAAATTCAGTAAACGACAAAAAGAAGAGTTAATGCATATTGCAAACTGCCGCTTATTTAGTGAACTGGGTTTTTATGAACTCGAAGGCCTCGATCAGGACGGTTGGCCCCATTGGAAACTAATCAAACCTATACCAGCTTATACCCTTTTAGAACAGGAAATGATTATGCGTTCATTGATTATCACCTATTTTGATAGTATCTAAGCCTTAAAAAATGAAAAAACTATCTATTTTCTTACTGATATTTTGGGCAGGCTCAGTTTTCGCTAAACCAAAACATGATTTTATAAAGATCAAAACTAGTAAAGGCGAGTGCATCATTATGCTATACAACCAAACTCCTAAGCACCGTGATAATTTTCTGAAGCTAAGCAGAGAGGGTTTTTATAATGGTACCCTTTTTCATCGGGTGATCAAAGAATTTATGATCCAGGGTGGTGACCCGGATTCAAAAATAGCAAAACCGGGCCAGGCCTTAGGTGAAGGTAACTTGAAATACCGGGTAGAAGCCGAGTTCAGAGATAGTCTTTTTCATAAAAAAGGGGTGCTGGCAGCTGCCAGAGATAATAATCCACAAAAAGAATCCAGTGCAAGTCAGTTTTATATCGTTCAGGGTAAAAAATGGACCGATACAACACTTGATGAAGTGCAATTGAAAAGAATGAATGGCCGTATCATTCCCGAATCACAGCGCAAGATTTATAAAGAGCTTGGGGGATCACCACATCTAGATCAAAACTATACAGTTTACGGCGAGGTAATCAGCGGAATAGAAATGATCGATTCTATCGCAGACCTTAAAACAGGGGCCTCTGACCGACCTGTGGAAAATGTTTCAATGATGGTTAGTGTACTAAGAAAGGGAGAAGCAAGAAAAATCGAAAAGAAAATGAACTTAAAAAACAATACACTTTAATTTCTATGAAGATTATTACCTATAATGTTAACGGAATTCGCTCGGCATTAAGCAAGAACTGGCTGGAATGGTTAAAAGCCGCGAATCCGGATGTAGTTTGTTTGCAGGAAATAAAAGCCACTCCAGATCAACTTACCGATCTGCTACTGCTCGAGCAAATGGGCTATGAACATTACTGGAATCCGGCGGAAAAAAAAGGGTACAGCGGTACAGCAATTTTTACTAAAATTAGTCCGAAGCATGTTGAATACAGCTCCGGAATGGACGATTACGATCGTGAGGGCCGGATTCTGCGTGCAGATTTTGATGGTGTTTCTGTGATGAGCACCTATTTCCCTTCAGGTTCGAGCGGCGAGGAGCGACAGGATTTCAAATACCGGTTTCTGGAAGATTTCAGGGACTATTCCGATAAAATTAAACTTGATTATCCCAACCTCGTGATTTCAGGAGATTATAATATTTGCCACAGACCCATAGATATCCATAATCCAAAATCCAATGTAAATTCTTCAGGCTTTCTACCGGCAGAACGCGAATGGATGGAAGATTTCATCAATTCGGGTTACATAGACTCATTCAGGCATTTCAACAATGAACCACATAACTATACTTGGTGGAGTTTCAGAGCAAATGCGAGGGCTAAAAATCTGGGCTGGCGCATCGATTATAATCTGGTTTCAGAAAAACTAAGGGATAAACTTAAACGGGCAGCCATTTTGCCTGAAGCAAGACATTCTGATCATTGTCCGGTTCTTTTAGAATTGGATATATAATTTTTAACGAGAGTGATCTAATGGGAAATGGATCAAAGTTAAAGAATTCTGTCTGATCTACATAAACCCGATTGGAGTGGAGACCGGCCAGTGATTAAGGCCTGTGGAGTATAAGCGAAAAGCGGGGCTTGCTTTAAAAAGCTCCGCATCAGTACATTTCCAAATAAAAAGCCCTGAATAGCTGCAAACAAAATAAACCCTAAAATTAAATGTAATAATATCATAATCAGATATTTATTGGATCAAAACTCCCAAATCTTATCCGGACAAATACAGGCATCTATTTTTATATCAAACTTATTCAAATCATAAATCTCTTCAACAGGATCGAAGTAAGATAAACCAACTTTCTTAACATCGGGACGGCAGTTCGTGAGAAAACGATCATAAAAACCTTTTCCATATCCTACGCGATTACCCTTTTTGTCAAATGCCAGAAGCGGAACAAATACAAGATCTATCTGTTCAGCAGAGATAATTTTGCCCTGAATTGGTTCCGGAATATCAAATTTATTTAAACCTAAAGTAGTCGATTCATGATCATATTGAACGTTTTCCATGAGTAGATTCTTAAAATCTGTTCTTGGGATTACAATCTTTAAATCAGGGAAGTTTTCTTTAAAAAAATTCAGAATGGAAAAAGTGTCAACCTCATTTTTATTTCTGATAGGAAGAAAAACGTGAACAACACGATAATCTAACCAGTTAAAAGATTTTACCTGATCCATCATACCCTCTGTCAAACTCCCGTATTTTGAACGCGATAGGTTCTGACGCTTTTCCAGGAATAATTTCCGCAATGTAGCTTTATCCACAATACGAATGTAAAAACAATTCCATCGAAATTTGGTTCAAAAAAAAAGTCCTTCCATATTGAAAGGACTTTCTGGTAAAATATCTAAAATTTGTTTTAATCTGAGTTCGATATAAGGTAGATTAAAAATGCGATTTAATTAGATCTCATAATGCTCTAGGTTCGTATGATTTGATTTTTGAAACCAATGCCTGTGTTTCACAGCTTAGTTCAGCCCTTTCCTACGGAGTATTTCCGGCAAGAAATCGTTGTCATTACAGCTGGAACCTCCTAATCTCCAAAATTGTTGTCATTCCAGCGGAAGCTGGAACTCCTAATCTCCAAATTTGTTGTCATTACAGCGGAAGCTGGAACTCCTTCGGCAAGGTTTATTTCACCAAGGGCTGTTTTTCATCGGGATGGGCTTCCGTTAATAGAACCATAGGCCCTGTTAAATAAACCCGAGTGGCAGCTCTATCTTTTTTGCAATAGTGAATCTCATGATAAAATTAAATTTTCAGCAAAAAAATAGGGCAGAACACGGGACTGGAATAAGCGAAGAGAAACAGACCCTGATTTCTAAAATGAGAGCAAAACTTCAGTCTAAACGTAGCACAGCAAGATGTTATATCGAAATTACCTTATTTTACTCTTTCAATGTATTCTCCGGTGCGGGTATCTACCCTGACTTTATCACCCTGATTTACAAAAAGAGGAACGCGAATCTCGATTCCGGTTTCAACTGTAGCACTTTTTAAAGCATTTGTAGAGGTATCTCCTTTTACTGCTGGCTCAGTATAAGTAATTTCAAGCTCAACACTGGTCGGAGCCTGTGCCATTATTGGTTCTTCACTTTCAAAAGAAACGATCACATTCATGCCTTCTTTCAAGAACTTGGCTGCATTTCCAAACAAGGTTTTTTCAATGCTAAATTGTTCATAAGAAGTATTATCCATCACCACAAAATAATCGCCTTCTTCATATAGATACTGATAATCACTGGTTTCAACCCTGCATATCTCTACTTGTTCATCAGTTCCCATTCTCGCTTCAACAATTTTACCTGTTTTTATATTACGCAGTTTACCAATATAAAAAGCTCCTCCCTTTCCTGGTGTACGGTGAATTATTTCATCCACAGTTACCAATTCGCCATTATAACGTAATATATTTCCTGATTTAATTTCTGAAGCCTTTGCCATAAATTTTTACTGATTTCTAATCCCAAAGATAGCGGCATTTTATTAATTTTCCAATAATTGCCTAATTGGTAAGTGGTGGTATTTTATTTGTAATCCACTACGTTCAAGTGATTTTTACAAAAGCTATACTCCTGAATTTGATTGGAACAAATAATCAGAATTCTGTCTGCCGAAAATTCTTTAACCAGAGACAGATACCATTCTAGTCCCTGCTGATCAAGATTTGAAACAGGTTCATCCAGAAGGATCATTTCCGTTTCAGAACAAAAAGCTAATGCAAGTTTCACGCGCTGTTTCATACCTGAAGAAAAATGCTTAATCGCTTTATGCTCCGAACGTTTCAAGTCCATGAGTTCAATTAGCTGCGAACGATCAAGTCCTGACCGATATTTCTTGAACTGAAAATGAAAATCAATTAGCTCTCTTAGTGTAAATTCTTCAATTAGCTCCAGATAAGGTGCGACAATAGAAAGATGTTCAAAAACATGCTCTGGATTCAGAAAAACACCTTCTTTAGAGTAAGAAATTGTCCCTTCTGAGCTACTTAAACTACCTGAAATAACTTGTAAGATTGTAGATTTACCAGCACCATTAGCACCCAAAATGGCATAGGAACCGCCAGTCTCAAAAACATAATTTACATCCCTGAAAATCCATTCGCGGTTAAAACGACGTCCGATGTGTTCAAGGTTTACTTTCATCATAATTTAAATCCCTTTGGGATTCAGGATTTAAGAATTACCAAAACCCTTCATTACACCGCGGTTTGAGTTCCTAATAAAATCAATAATCTCATCCCTGATCTCAGTAGCTTCACGCTCAGTTTCAATAATATCCAGAGCTCTTGAAATATTGTATTTTCTCAGGAATATGGTTCTATAAATATCCTGAATCTCATTTATTTGCTCAGAACTAAATCCTCTTCGGCGTAAACCAACGGAGTTAATTCCAACATAAGAAAGTGGCTCACGGCCGGCTTTAGTGTAAGGAGGAACATCTTTTCGCACAAGAGAACCACCAGAAATAATCGAGTGTGCCCCAATTGAAACGAACTGATGAACAGCTGAAGCCCCACCAATAAAGGCATAATCCTGTACTTCAATATGCCCTGCCAATTGTACTGAGTTGGCAATAATCACATTATTTCCGATTACGCAATCGTGTGCAATGTGAACATAAGCCATTAAAAGACAGTTAGAGCCAATGGTTGTTGTATTCTTGTCGAGAGCAGTACCACGATTGAGGGTTACACATTCACGTATAATCGTGTTGTCTCCAATAGTTACTGTTGAAGGTTCCCCTTTATATTTCATATCCTGAGGCGGAGCAGAAACAACAGCACCGGGAAAAATACGACAGTTTTTGCCAATACGGGCACCATCCATAATGGTAACATTTGAACCAATCCAGGTGCCTTCACCAATTACTACATCCTTATAAATAGTAACAAATGGTTCAATTACAACGGTCTCGGCAATCTTGGCCTGTGGGTGAATATATGCTAAGGGCTGGATCATATGCTTGCTTCGCTTTCTTTTACTCTGATTATTTGTGCCATCATTTCTGCCTCCACTACAACCTTTTCACCAACCATTCCAACACCTTTCATTTGGCATATGCCTCTTCTGATTGGTTCCATTAAATCGCAGCGAAAAACAATGGTATCTCCCGGTAAAACTTGTGCACGAAACCTCACCTTATCAATTTTAAGAAAGTAGGTAAGGTAATTTCGTGGATCAGGAACAGTACTAAGAACTAAAATTCCTCCGGTTTGGGCCATTGCCTCAATCTGAATCACACCTGGAAGTACCGGCGCTCCGGGAAAATGCCCTTTGAAGAATTCTTCATTCATGGTTACATTTTTAACCCCCACCACATGTGTTTTAGAAAGTTCGAGAATCTTATCAATGAAAAGAAAGGGTTGTCTGTGAGGTAAAATATTCATGATCTGAACCACATCATACAAGGGCGGAACACTTGGATCATAAACCTGTACACTCTTTTTTGATCTTTCCTTTTTAATCTGAGATTTAATTTTCTTGGCAAAAGCGATATTTGCTGCATGACCTGGTCTTGCAGCCATAATATGACCCTTTAGCGGAACACCAACTAAAGCCAGATCACCAATCATATCCAAAAGCTTATGTCTTGCAGGTTCATTCTGATAACGCAGTTCAATATTATTTAGAATTCCTTCCCTTGCCACATCAATGTCATCGCGATTGAAAAGTTTTGCAAGATTCTTTAACTCTTCCTTACTAATCTGCTTATCTACAACAACAATTGCATTATTTAAATCACCTCCCTTAATCAGATCATGTTTTAATAACATTTCAAGTTCATGTAAGAAACAAAAGGTGCGACAGGATGCAATTTCCTTTTTAAACTCTGAAAGTGTCGTTATTGCTGCATGCTGACTTCCTAATACCGGAGAATTATAATCAATCATACAAGTGAACCGGTAGTCGTCCAATGGCATCGCAACCATCTCTACTTTTCGTTCGGGTTCCGAATAATGAATATTATGAGGGATACTATAATACTCCCGGTCAGCATCCTGATTAACAAATCCAACACTTTCTAGCGCATCAACAAACTGAATTGAACTGCCATCCATGATTGGAATCTCAGGTCCGTCAAGCTCTATCAAAATATTATCTATTTCAGTACCAACCAAGCTTGCCAGAACATGCTCAACCGTATTCACACTAGCTCCGTTTTGTGTTAGAGTAGTTCCTCTTGAAGTATCTGTTACATTATCAACATCAGCATCTATCACCGGCGAACCCGGAAGATCCATTCTCTTAAATTTATACCCGTGATTATCCTCTGCGGGTTTAAATGTCATCTTTGAAACCTTACCGGTATGCAAACCAACCCCTGTAACAGAAACCTCCGACTTAATAGTTCTTTGCTTTACATTCATTGCATTAAATATTCAATAGCATGAAAAAGATTACTTTGAACGGTCTTTTAAAATTTTTTCCAGATCTTCAATCCGCTTTTCTAAATCAGGTAAGCGCTTTATTATGACCTGTGATTTCAGTGAGTCACGGTATGACATCATCGGAAATCCATTCCAGCTCATATTCTCTTCTATTATAGAGTTGTTAACCGCTGATTTTGCACCAATATTACTTCCATTTGCGATGTTAATATGACCCACCATTCCTACCTGTCCACCAATAATACAATTTTCACCAATTTTGGTACTACCAGAAATTCCGGTTTGAGCAGCGATTACAGTATTGGATCCTATTTCCACATTATGAGCAATCTGTATCAAGTTATCCAATTTTACGCCTTTGCGTACTATCGTTGAACCCATCGTTGCACGATCAATGGTAGTATTTGATCCAATCTCTACATTTTCTTCTATAATGACGTTTCCAATCTGACTTACTTTTTTATACTTACCCTCTCCACTATTTGCAAAACCAAATCCGTCACTACCGATTATTGCTCCAGAATGTATAATGCAATTATCGCCGATAGTACAATTAAAATACACTTTTACCCCAGCGTACAAAGTCACATTTTTACCAATAATTACATTATCTGCCAAATAGCTGTTTGGATAGATTTTACTTCCATCACCAATTTTTACATTCGGTCCAATATAGGCAAATGCAGCAATGTAAACATCTTTACCTAATTGCGCACTTGGATGAATAAAACTGGGCTCTTCTATGCCTATCAGAGTCGATTTTAAAAGTTCATCGTATTTCTCCAATAAAACAGAAAATGCACTATATGAATCTTTAACCCTGATTAATGTTGCGCTAACAGGTTGCGCAGGGACAAAGTCATTATTCACAATAATTATGGATGCACCTGTTCCGTATAAAAATTGTTCATACTTGGAATTTGCGAGGAAAGATAAAGAACCCTGTTTCGCATCTTCTATTTTAGCAAGCTGATTCACTGTCACCTCAGGATTACCTTCTACAGTTCCCTTAAGTAAAATTCCAACCTGAAGTGCAGTTAGTTGCATCGGACAAATTTATAGCTTAAATGTTAACGAACAAATTTTGAATTTATTCGATTGTTTTTTAATGGACATCCCTTACTTCTTTAACATAACAGATTATATATTTCTGTACGGTTTTAGCCAAAGCTTCCAGATTAGAATTATCCGATGCCTTAGTAATATCTTGAATTGAACCATCTTTCATTAAGATGTTTATACTCCCGTCGCCGAAATTATAAGCACTGTTTTTTATTGTATCTGTAAATACGAAATATGAGGTATCATCGTCAGAAACTTCAAATTTATCAGTTACTCTGTCGGCCAATTCATTTATCCATTCAATTGAGGGTGGTTCATTACTCATCTCGACTTTATATAAAGTCCTGCTAATCAGGTGCTTACAAAGTGTGGATAAGATCAAATCTTCATCATCAACCCAAACCTTAATTGATGTAAATATATCATTATCATCTAGCTTGGTAAAGCTTTCCAAATTTCGGGGATCTTTATTAAATTCTTCCCTGCTTATAGAGTTCTTTAAAAAGTAAGAAAAGCTAGGTGTTGCAAATAAATTTCTACCATCAATGGAAAGTTCTTTTGCCCTTTCCAGAATCTTTACCAGCATTTGCTCAGCGGCAATCACAGTCTTGTGCAGATAAACCTGCCAATACATCAATCTTCGGGCAATTAGAAATTTTTCAATGGAATAAATACCCTTTTCTTCTACAACCAATAAATCATCATTAACATCAAGCATTTTTATGATTCTGTCAAAACTTATTACCCCCTCAGATACTCCCGTAAAAAAACTATCCCGGTTTAAGTAATCAAGCCGATCGATATCTAATTGCCCTGAAACCAGCTGGTGTAAGAATGTCTTTGGGTAGCGATTATTAAAGATTTCTAAAGCCAGACTTAATTTTCCGTCAAACTCTTGATTTAAATTTTTCATCAAAAGTGCGGTAATATGTTCATGAGACACTCCATCTACAATTGTATGCTCCAAAGCATGAGAAAATGGCCCATGGCCGATATCATGTAGCAAAATTGCAATCATCACTGCTTCTTCTTCTTCGTAAGAAACTGCTTGGCCCTTACTTTTTATGGTTTCAATAGCAAGGCTCATCAGGTGCATAGCACCCAGTGCATGATGAAATCGTGTGTGAAGTGCGCCCGGATATACTAGGTGAGTCATTCCCAATTGTTTGATGTATCTCAAACGCTGAACATAGGGGTGCTGAATCAGATCATAAACCAGTTCTGACGGTATGGTTATAAAACCATATACGGGATCGTTAATTATTTTCTTCTTATTCAAGATTGAGAATCTTACGGCACAAAAATTGTTATTTTTAATGACAATTGAAGGTAGAAATAAATTCGAATAGCTATTTATTACTAAATTTACTTAGAAATGCAGGAAACCACCATATTATGGGCCGACGATGAAATCGACCTGTTAAAACCCCATATACTTTTTCTCAATGAAAAAGGATACATAATTAAGACAGTAACCAATGGTAATGATGCCCTGGACTGTTTCAAAAAAGAAAATTTTGATCTTGTATTCCTTGATGAAAATATGCCGGGTCTTACCGGACTAGAAACTCTTGCCAAAATTAAGACTATAGACCCTGATATTCCAATTGTTCTAATCACTAAAAACGAGGAAGAGTACATGATGGAGGACGCAATTGGTTTTAAAATAGATGACTATCTGATTAAACCTGTAAATCCAAAACAAATCCTTTTAACCATTAAAAAGCTGATCGATAACAAACGCCTTGTTAGCGAGAAAACTTCGATGGCGTATAGACAGGATTTTAGAACCTTAGGAATGACTCTGAATGATAACCTCAGCTACTCGGAGTGGGTGGAGGTCTATAAAAAATTGATATACTGGGAACTATCTCTCGAGAAACTTGAAGACGAGGGCATGCATGAGATACTGACAGTACAAAAATCAGAGGCCAATGTTCAATTCTCAAAGTTTATTGAAAAAAACTATCTCAAATGGTTAAAAAATCCTGAAAATGGACCTGTAACCTCTAATCAACTATTTGTTAAAAAGGTTCTTCCATCACTGGAAGCTAAAAAACCCACTTTTTTTATACTTATTGATAATTTGAGATACGATCAATGGAAAATGATTAACTCTCTTTTAATGGATTACTACCGCATCGATGAAGAAGATAGTTATTACAGCATCTTACCAACAGCAACCCAATATGCCAGAAATGCCATTTTTTCTGGGTTCATGCCGCTTGAAATGGAACGACACTTTCCGAAAATGTGGCAAAACGACGAAGATGAGGGTGGGAAAAATCTCTTTGAAGAAAAATTCCTTGGCGAGCAGATTCAGCGTGTCATGCGTAAAGACTGCAAATACTCCTATAATAAGATCCTGACCTTTGAACAAGGAAAAAACATCAGTGAAAACCTGAATAAATTAATGGGAAATGACCTAAATGTTATTGTCTATAATTTTGTCGACATGCTTTCTCATGCCCGAACAGATATGGCAATGATTCGGGAACTTGCAAATGATGAAGCAGCGTATCGTTCTCTAACACTTTCCTGGTTCGAACATTCACCTCTGCTGGATGCTTTAAAGAAGCTTTCTCAGAAAAAAATTAAACTGATCATAACAACAGATCATGGCACAATTCGGGTAAAACATCCAAGTAAAGTGATAGGCGACCGCAATACAAATTCCAATTTAAGATATAAACAAGGTAAAAATTTAGATTTCAACCCCAAAGATGTATTTCTTATTAAAAACCCGCATGAAGCCATGCTACCAAAACTACATATGAGTTCAAGCTTTATTTTTGCAAAAGAAGATAGTTTTTTTGTGTACCCCAACAATTACAACCATTTCGTAAATTATTTTAATGAAACCTTCCAGCATGGCGGAATTTCCATGGAGGAAATGATTGTTCCATACGCAACTTACAGTCCGAAATAATTCAGAATCAGAAAATTATCACTCTATTATTCGATCCAATGAACATCCTGGTAAAAAACGAAGGGGACTTGAATCTGGCCGCATCAGAATTATTAAAATTTGCAGAAAATGTAAAAACTTTTCTTTTTGAGGGCGATATGGGTGCCGGTAAAACCACCTTGATTAAATCAATTTGCGCTGAACTCGGAATGAAGGAAATGGCAAGTAGCCCAACGTACTCCATAGTGAATGAATATGAATACCCGGGTGGTAAAATTTATCATTTCGACTTCTTCCGAATCAAAACTCAGAATGAAGCATACGATATCGGATTTGAAGAATATTTAGCATCCGGCGATTTCTGCTTTATTGAATGGCCTCAAAATATACCTGATCTCTGGCCCCAACACTATGTTAAAATAACAATATCTGAAGCTGAAGCTGGATTACGCAACATAAAGGTTTTAAGGTTTTAATCTAAATTAAATATTTCCATTTTTAAAATTTTCGTACCTTCAATTCCCTTATAAAAAAACAGCATGATGAGTGAATTATCTGACATTGCAAAACAAGCCATGATGCAACCGCAGGAGGCGATGTTAGAGCTAAGAAACAAAAAAAACAACCTGTATATCGGTATACCTAAAGAAACCTCTTTTCAGGAAAATAGAATTGCTTTAACCCCTTTATCGGTTGGGTTATTAGTCCAGAATGGTCATGAAGTCGTAATTGAAGCTGGAGCTGGACTTGCTGCAAACTTTAAAGACAATCATTATAGCGAGCAGGGAGCTCAGATTGTTTACGATAAAAAGGAGATTTACAAAGCTGATCTGATTATAAAAATTGCCCCACCAACAGAGGATGAGGTTGAAATGATGAAAATGGGTCAGGTTCTTTTTTCTGCACTACAGATGTCGACTATGAAAGCCGATTATCTGAAATCACTTATGAAAAAGAACATTACCGCTTTGTCCTTTGAATACCTTCGTGACGAAGGAAATATTTTAAGTGTTGTGAGGGCCATGAGTGAAATTGTAGGCGCTACTTCTGTTCTCATTGCTGCAGAATACCTAAGTAATGTATTTGAAGGAAAGGGTTTAATGCTTGGGGGAATTACCGGTGTACCTCCCACTGAAATAGTTATTTTAGGTGCGGGAACGGTTGGAGAATTTGCTGCTCGAACTGCAATCGCGCTGGGTGCTGAAGTCAAAGTTTTCGATAGCTCAGTTTACAGGTTACGTCGACTTCAAAATAATATTGGTAGCCGGGTTTTTACCTCTGTGATACAACCTGCTGTATTACACAAGGCAATTTGTAGTTGTGATGTAGCCATCGGAGCTATTCGCGCAAATCATGGCAGAAGTCCCTGCATTGTTTCAGAGGAAACAGTAAGTAAAATGAAACCCAACTCAGTGATAATTGATGTTAGTATTGACCAGGGTGGGTGTTTTGAAACATCAAGTGTTACTAATCATACCGTCCCAACATTCAGAAAACACGACGTGATCCACTATTGTGTTCCAAATATTGCATCGAGGGTTTCGCGTACTGCTACCTACGCTTTAACTAATATTTTCACTCCGATCATTTTAGATATAGGAGAAATGGGTGGAATAATGAATTTGATTTGGGAAAAGCCTGGGATTCGGAACGCAATATACCTTTACCAGGGAAAATTGACCAATAAAGATCTATCAGACCGCTTTAATATCCCAATGAAAGATCTTGATCTTTTGATCGTCTCTAATCGCTGATGAAAAAATTTCTGTTCTTTCTCCTCCTATTCGGATTCGATGAAACTTATTCACAACTTAAAAATCCATATGGATTAGAGGTCATTAATGAGTATAGTACCTATAAAAAATCAGTTGAGCTCGATAAAAACAAGGAGCTAATTGAAATCAAAAAACGTATCCCCACTATTAAACTTGATATCAGATACGCCAAGAAAAATAATTTTGCTAAACAAGCTGTTTACAAACAGGCAAGGGCGTTTGCGAGGTTACCGGTAGTTGATGCACTTCAAAATGTTCAGAATGAACTGGAAAAATCCGG
>JBIIRT010000197.1:0-3454 GCA_044341405.1 Daejeonella sp.
ACTGAATTTTTCTCCCGGGTTAATGATATCTGTAAAAATATGATCTGCCGAACGCTGCCTTCGTATACTGATGAATTTTGACAGTCCGTTAGCTTCAATAATATTTGTTGCAGAACGGTTGGCTAGCTGATCAATTTCTGATCCCACAAAAGTCCAGCCATATTCATAATGACCAATCAGTGGATAAATACAATTTGCTCCAACTCCAATGTCCAGTACTTTAATATGTTTGCCTTTAGGAAGATTGCCATCTTCTCCAATAAGCAAATCTGCAGCGTAATGAATGTAATCAGCTCTAGCGGGTATTGGCGGACATAGAAACCCTTCGGGAATATCCCATAAATCAATACTATAAAACTGCTTTAATAAGGCTTTATTCAGTGCTTTAACTGCTTTTGGATCGGCAAAATCAATAGAAAGATCCTGATATTGATTAGGAGTAACATAATCGGCCAATTCAGGACAGGCTATGATCAATTCCGAGAAATTATATCGAAGTCTGTGGCGGTTTCGGGGGTGGAAAAAACCCTTTTCTACCGGTATCGATTTCTTTTTAGGCATTTGGCTAAATTATCTAAATAACGTCGATATATGGAAAGATAAAATATTTAGGTTTTAATTGACCAGACAAGGCTCTGGAGTCAATATGATATGTTTTTGAAAAGCAATACCTGTGTTTTTTAGCTTAGTTCAGCCCTTTCCTACTGCGTATTTCCGGCAAGAAATCGTTGTCATTCCAGCTGGAACCTCCTAATCTCCAAAATTGTTGTCATTCCAGCGGAAGCTGGAACTCCTGCGGCAAGGTTTATATCACCTGGAGCTGTTTTTTATCGGTACGGGCTTCCGGCAATAGAACCATAGGTCATGTTAAACAAACCCGGGTGGCAGCTCTAGCTTTTTTGCTTAGTGAATTTCATGATAAAATTAAATCTATTGCAAAAAACTAGGGCAGAACACGGGGCTGAAAGAACCGAAGGGTACAGACCTTGCTTTCTAAAAAAAAGAGAAATTAATTTGGATTTAAGCTTATCCCAGTCAAGATCTCATCAAGAACTCAGCTTGAATAAATTAAGTATTTAATGAGTACCCAACCTTATTCAAATTGAAATCCCATTTTCCTCAAGGTCCGTGATATCATCAATATCACTGAGCTCCTCCAGCATGGCATATGAAATACCCTGTTTATTAAAATCATCAATCGTTTTTGCAAAAACCTGATCAGTACTCCATGGCTTGTTGATAAACAAATCAGGATATAATTCAGTTAATCCCAGCAGATAATACCCTCCATCTCGTGCAGGACCAATTACAGCTGAATTAGATTCCAGTACAGCCACGGCTTCCTCAAGAGTTTCCGTTTTTAATTGTAAACAATCACTACCAATAATGATAATCCGGGTAAAACCCTGATTAAAAAGCTCCTTGAAAGAATTAAGCATCCGCTCTCCTAGATCAACGCCATTTTGTTTTCTTTTGGTATAGCCTGGAACGCTCCAAAGGTCATAATCACTAACCTCATCAGCATAATAAACAAACTTTCTAAAACTTAAGCCTCTGGTAATTTTAAGGGTATGCTGAAGTAACTGAAGATAAATTTCAAGAGCCCGTTCATCGCCAATATCCTTTGCAAGACGGGTTTTTACCTGCCCAGAAATTGGGTTCCTAACAAAAATTACCAAAGCAGTTGTGCTAAGCATGGTCATTTTTAAACTGAAAGGCTTCCTCCACAGCTCGATCCTTCGCCGGCGGTACATCCAAAGCAATGCTGTTTTATAACGATATTCCTGTTCTTCAGTTTCACAAAATCAAAATCTGAGATATGCTGGTTCCCTGAAGCGCTAAGTTTAAGGTCAAGCATCTGATTAAAATCACAATCATACAAATAGCCATCCCAGCCAACTGAAAGTGTATTACGGCACATGAGATTTTGAACTGAAGCAGGATTAAAAGCTGATATCAATTTATCCATATACCTACTGTAATTCCCGGAGCTCAATAAATAATCAAGATAGCGGCTAATGGGCATATTTGTAATCGCATATAGCTGGTTAAAAACGAGATCATATCTTGAAGAAAGTTCCATTTTATATTCTTTCTCAAGTGCTGCCTGTGAAGGGGGAAGGAAAGCCCCTGCGGGATTATAAACCAAATTCAGAATCAAACCGCTCCCCTCCTTTCCGTAACCCACCTGATTAAGCATTTGAAGCGCCTTAATAGAGTCCTCAAAAACCCCATCACCCCGCTGTCGGTCGGTTCGATCCTGAGTAAAACTGGGAAGTGAAGAAACTACTTCCACCTGATGCTGCTTAAAGAAATCTGGAAGATCATAGAAACGCTTATTTGCAAGAATGATTGTCAGATTGCATCTAACGATTACATGCTTTCCAAGTTTCTTTATTTGCTCTACTAACCAGCGAAAATCAGGATTTAGTTCAGGAGCACCTCCGGTAAGATCAACAACATCAATTTCAGAATTTTTAAGCACATCCAGGCAAAATTGCATCGTGCTTCGGCTCATCATTTCCTTTCGGTCAGGTCCAGCGTCCACATGGCAATGCTTGCAGGTTTGGTTACACATTTTGCCCAGATTTAGCTGCATGATATCAATACCAGAGGCCCGCAGTGGATACATTCCACTTAGCACCAGTTTCTCATTAAAGGTAGGATGAATACTCCCTAAGGAGTTTTCAAGTACCTCAAGTTGATTTTCAGAATCAGCTAGAGGATGCTGCAAAACTTTTAATGATTTAATCATAAACTGTTACATTCCAATTTCTTTAACCTTATTCATCATCTGCACACCATGGACAAGAACTGCACCACCTTTTATTGCTGATGCCACATGGACAGCTTCCATCATTTGTGCTTCGCTATATCCCTTTTCAAAGGCATCACTGCTGTAGGCATCAATACAATAAGGACATTGAACAGCATGAGCAACTGCTAATGCAATAAGTGATTTTTCCTTAGCTGTCAAATGGCTGTCCTTAAATACTTCCCCATAATAGGAGAAGAATTTATCAGCAAGTTCTTTTTGGTACTCAGCGATGTTACCAAATTTATCTAGATCTTTTGCATTGTAATAATGATTTTCCATTTTCAATAGTTTCTTAATACGAAGTTAATGGTCTATATAGCTATAAAACCGCTAGATGATACTTTTTGATAGATTCTGTTTCCATAAAATTCAATACTGCTCAAATTTCATTTTGCAAGTTTAAGTAATAAGTATATTCTTTTTGATTAGAAATAAGTGATGTATTTTTTAATTAATGTTTTTACTGGTCTTTGAGTCTATAATTGTTCAACATTTGACAATTTCTGATTATGAATTTATTCTAATTATTTTGGCAATCATTTTTTGTTTCATTCCAGTCCATTGAAAAGATTCAATCTGATATATTTGTACTAAGCGAGCTCAGTTTATTCATTCGATCTATGCAATCCAAAGATT
>JBIIRT010000083.1:0-11598 GCA_044341405.1 Daejeonella sp.
AAACCATAAAAAATGATTCTAAACTAAAAGGGGGGCTTGCTTTGTATCGGACACTTAAAAACACACTTCTTGCAATGTAAATGGCCATTTTATCTGAAATTTTATTTTACCCGGACACTAGTGATTTTTAAATACAATAATTGGGGTCGTTTATCGAACTGATGGGATTTGAAGTTTATCCGTGTTGGTTAGAAGCAGCCTCCTTTAACACATCCATATAGTACTGCTCATAAATCGGCAAAATAAGACTCAGATCAAATTGCTGTGCCCGTTTGAGAGCTCCTTCCTTGAAAGCTGCCAATTGCTTGTCATTTTTCAAAATAAAAATTGCATGTTTAGCCATTCCATCAATATCGCCCACATTATCCATAAATCCGGTAATACCGTCAATATTAAGTTCAGGTAGGCCCCCTGCATTTGAAGTGATTACCGGTACCTTGCAGGCCATTGCCTCTAGAGCTGCTAAGCCAAAACTTTCTGATTCAGAAGGCATGATAAACAAGTCTGAAACTGAGAGGATCTCTTCAACTGCGTCCTGCTTCCCAAGAAATCTCACATTGTCACATATTTCAAGATCACGGCAAAGCTGCTCACAGTAAACTCTTTCAGGGCCATCACCAACCATTAATAATTTAGAGGGAATCTCCTTTTGAATTTTCTCGAAAATATGAACCACATCCTGTGTGCGCTTTACTTTTCGAAAATTAGAAGTGTGTACCACAATACGCTCATTGTTTGGGGCAATTGCCAGCTTAAAATGATCTTTTGCCTGCAGACTAAAGCGCTGTAAATCAATAAAATTCGGAATAACCTTAATTTCTTTTACTACATCAAAGTGCTTGTAGGTATCTTCCTTTAGATTTTCTGAAACCGCAGTTACGCCATCCGATTGGTTAATTGAAAAGGTAACAACTGGCTTATACGTTGGATCTTTCCCAACCAGAGTAATATCAGTACCATGTAAGGTTGTAACCACCGGAATATGAATACCGTAGGTTGCCAAAATTTGCTTCGCCATAAAAGCTGCTGAAGCATGAGGAATAGCATAATGTACATGCAACAAATCAAGCTTTTCAAACCTGACTACATCCACCAGCTTACTTGCAAGTGCAAGTTCATAAGGTGGGTAATCAAATAAAGGATAGTTCGAGACAGAAACCTCATGATAGAACAGATTTTCAGAAAAGAAATCAAGTCTTGCCGGCTGTCTATAGGTTATAAAATGAACCTGATGTCCATTATCAGCCAGGGCTTTCCCTAATTCTGTGGCTACCACCCCACTACCCCCAAAGGTAGGATAACAAACTATTCCAATTTTCATTTGTTTTTAAAATGTTTTCATTTGTTAATTCTAACAGGCACAAATTTACTAATTCTGATAAGATTAGAACTTAAATTATATAAAGTCTCTTTAATGCGCTCACAAAAAATGTTTGACCGTTGATCAAGGTTAAATGCGCATGATAAATCAAAGCCACACCATCAGAAGCATATCACCTCCCAATCGCTTCATAAATCACATCCTGAATGCGGCCTCTGATATTCAGATCAATGAGCTTAGAGGTTACTCCGGGATTTACCCTATTCGACAAAAATACATAAACCAGATTGTATTTTGGATCTACCCAGACGCAGGTTCCCGTATAACCGGTATGACCAAATGTTAACGGAGAGGCAAGCTTGGAAGGATAGCCTTTGGTACTCTCTTCATCCCAGCGATCGAAACCAAGTCCGCGGCGACTAATAGCAGATTGTTTTGCAGTGAACATATTTACCGTTTCTGACTTGAAATATCGGGTTCCACCATAAATTCCTCCATTCAAAATCATCTGATAAAGTATTGCCAGATCATTAGCATTTGAAAAAAGTCCGGCATGGCCAGATACCCCCCCAACCATAGCTGCGCCCTGGTCATGAACATATCCTTCAAGTAAAGTCTTTCTGAATTCTTTGTCATCTTCGGTTGGAATTATCTCTTCCTTTGGAAAGCGGAGGCGCGGATTAAAGCCTGCCCTTGTCATACCAAGAGGCTTATAAAACTGATCCATCACATAAGATTCCATAGGTCTTCCGGATTGGCGTTCGACAATATCCTTCATAAAATACATGCTTAAATCGCTATAAACATACTTACCCTGGTTAGAAAGGGTAGAATTCAGCATAAGCGGCCACATAATTTCCTTGAAATAATCTTTTCGCAAATAATAATTATCAGCAACCTTTACCGGATGTACTTCAGATGAATCCCGGCTATAATCTGACTCTCCTAAATTTCTATAAAAAGGAATAAAAGGAATGAATCCAGCCTGATGAAGCATCACCTCCCGAACAGGAATATCCTTCTTATTGGTATTTCTTGATCTCGGAATATACGCTCCGACATTGGTATCAAGCTTTAATTTCCCTTCTTCAAACAAACGCATAACCGCCATAGTTGTTGCCGAAATCTTTGTAACCGACGCCAGATCATAAATGTCAGTTATCCGTGTTGGAGTTCGGTCTATGTAAGTACGGGTTCCATAGGCCTTATTAAAAATAATTTTCCCATCCTTTACCACAAGTACAACTGCGCTTGGAGTAGCTCGCTGCCGGATTGCTTCACCGGCGATTTCATCAATTCTATTAAGATCAGCACTATTGATTCCCAATTCCTCAGGTACAGTATATTTTAACCGGGTAGTACTAGTAGAAAACCCTGCATTTAAATGATATTTAGTTGAAATTTCTTGCTTCAACCGGGCATTTACTGCAGTTCCGCCGAATACCAATTGGGCAGCAAAATTTGCAGAAACTGCTGACTTCCTTTCAGACCAGATAATTGCTGTATTTAAGGCTTCTAGAAGCCTCAGGCTTTCAGCTTCACCTGATAAGCTGATTATCAAAGTCTTATTTATCTGAAGATCAAGCAATAAGGGAATAGTTCGGGGATCATTCAGCGCCTGATCTGTTACCTGAATAATTATTGTATTAAAAAACTTGAGGTCGTCATTGAGATCATTAAAGCTCAGCATATCATGATTATACTGTGCAGAAGCAAAGGACTTTACCCTGGTATACTTATTTAAAATACTGTCGAAAACGGATGCATAAGCCGACCCAATATTGACGCTGGCAAGCGTTAATGGCGTCAAATCGTTTAATGGCAACAATTCATTTTCATTATTTAACAATACCGTGGAATTTTCAATATTTTTCCAGTCCATTAATAGAGCTTCATTGCTAAGTTTTGCTTGCATTTGTGCACATGCAGACAGGGAAAAAAAACTAAGCAAACAGACTGCAACTAGCAATCCGGAGATTCTAAATAATTTATTTACTGTAAACATTCTCGCCATTTAAATATGTTTTTAATACCCGAGTCTTAAAAAGCTGCCCGGCATCCGCTTTCATAATATCCTGATCCAGAATCAAAAAATCAGCAACTTTGCCTGCTTCAATACTTCCTTTCTCATTCTCTTCAAACTGACCTCTGGCTGCCCATATTGTCATGCCACGTAAAGCTTGTTCCCGACTTATTGCATTTTCCATCTGATAACCACTTTCCGGATAACCCTTCATATCTTTTCTAACTACTGCCGCATAAAAGGTATACATAGGGTTTATGTTTTCAACTGGAAAATCAGTCCCTAAAACGATCCAGCCATTTTGATCCAGCAGTTGTTTAAATGCGTATGCCCCTTTAACCCGTTCGGAGCCCAATCGATCGGCAGCCCAATACATATCAGAGGTTGCATGAGTACTTTGTACCGAAGGAATGATATTATTTTCAGCAAATATTTTAAAATCGGCCTGATTCACTACCTGCGCGTGCTCAATTCGCCAACGAAAATCATTTTTACCTTTTAAAACTTTGGCATAAACATTTAATATCTCGCGGTTAGCCGAATCACCGATAGCATGGGTATTCATCTGGAAGCCCGCATCAGCAATTTTTTGAGCTGCTTCGGCAAAATGTTTTTTATCGCTTAATAAAAACCCCGAATAACCTGGTTTATCAGAATAAGGTTCCAAAAGGCGGGCTCCTCTCGATCCGAGAGCCCCATCCATATAAACTTTGAAGGACCGTACATTTAATCGATCGGTTTTTATAGCGCCATTCTTGAAAAGAAAATCATAATTCTCTTTTGAATCACTGAGCATGGCATATATACGCATCTTAAGCCGACCATTCTTCTGAAGTTCGGTAATCACAGGTATGAGATTATGATTGATACCACAATCAGTTACCGAAGTTAATCCGACGGCAAAACAATTTTTTTGTGCGTCTAAAAATGACTCTCTAATCTGCGCTTGTGTTTGCTCCGGAATTTTAGCGTTTACAGCATTTTGAGCATTATCAACTAAAATACCTGAAAGCTTTCCCTGAATGGTTTCTACCTCTCCGCCTATAATCTTCTGTCCCGGCTTAAGTCCTGCCAAATCAAGCGCTGTTTTATTTGCAATAGCCGCATGCCCATCTATTCGAGTAAGTACCACTGGCCTGTTTGGGAAAAGCTCATTCAGCATGGTGTTATCAGGAAATTCCTTATTCAGCCAGTCGTTCTGGTCCCATCCCCTACCAATGATCCAACCTTCAGGATTTTCTTTGTCAAATGTCTTTAGCTTCTCCAGGATTTCTTCCCAACTTTTGGTTCCAACGAGGTCTGCCTGCTGGAGGCCCTCACCGTATCCATAGAAATGTGAATGCCCATCAATAAAGCCAGGAAAAATAGGCTTAAATTCCGCATCAAGCATTTTACCCTGATATTTTTTCAGAATTATTTCAGAACTTCCGGTCTCCACTATTTTCCCATCCTTAACAGCAAATGCCTCTACAGTTGAAAATTTATCATCCACTGTATATACTACAGCATTATGAACAATCAGATCAACCTCCTTTTTAGAATTGCAGGAAAAAAATAGTGCTGTGAGAACCAGTAAAATAAAATTTCTATACATAAATGATTTTTTGAGAAATGATTTCAATTGGTAAATATAAAATATGCCCAAGCAAATATCCTCGTAAAACTCAATTAAAAAGCAACTAATACAAATTTGCAAACTGTAAAGACCGTAAAAACCAGATTGAAAAGTTCATGAAGACACATTCTGTATTCCGGGGTATCACTACTCTACTAACGATGATATTTTATTCTATTATTTATCTTTTTACATCATTCTATTCTCCCATTATTCATAATATACTCCCCTTAACATTAAAACACCTTATCTTTGAGCAGGAAATCACAATATATTCGGAAGCCTGAAAGATTTCTGTTAATTTACCAGTGTTTTTTATTTAAATACCTTGAGAGCAGTGCTTTAAATGCTCTTTAATACCATAAACTAAATTACTTTGTCTGATATAATAAAGCTTTTACCTGATTCAGTTGCCAACCAGATTGCGGCGGGAGAAGTGGTGCAAAGACCGGCTTCGGCATTAAAGGAACTAATTGAAAACGCGATTGATTCGGGTGCTGATAAAATTCAGGTTTTGATCAGAGATGCCGGGAAATCACTTATTCAAGTCATTGATAATGGTTGTGGAATGAGCCTGACCGATGCACGTATGTGTTTTGAACGCCATGCAACTTCCAAGATCAGAAAAGCAGAAGATCTTTTTGCCATTCGAACCATGGGTTTTAGAGGTGAAGCCATGGCCTCAATTGCAGCAATAGCCCAGGTAGAATTAAGAACTCAACGTCATGAGGATGAGTTAGGAACCTGTATCCGAATTGAAGGATCAGAAATTATAAGTCAGGAGCCTGATTCGTGTACCCCGGGAACCAGTATCAGCGTAAAAAACTTATTTTTTAATACTCCGGCCAGACGCAATTTTCTGAAAGGTAACTCCGTAGAAATGCGGCATATCAACGATGAGTTTCAGCGTATTGCCCTGGCAAATCCCGAAGTATTTTTTACGCTGCATCATGATGGGAACGAGGTTTTCCATTTACCAAAGGGAAGCCTAAAACAACGAATCATCCACCTTTTCGGGAATGCATACAATCAGAAATTGGTGCCAGTTGAAGAAGAAACATCGATTATAGATCTTAAAGGCTATATCGGGAAACCTGAATTCGCTAAAAAAACTAGAGGGGAGCAATTCTTCTTTGTAAACAACCGATTCATCAAAGATCCATACCTGAATCATGCAGTAATGAATGCCTTTGAAGAGGTTTTAAGTTCGGATAGTTTTCCTTTGTATGTTTTATTTATTGATATCGATCCAACAAAAATCGATATCAATGTACATCCAACCAAAACAGAAATCAAATACCAGGATGAAAAAGCAATTTATGCCATCATCCGTTCTGCAGTAAAGCGGGCATTGGGCAAGTATAATATCAGTCCGACATTAGATTTCAATCAAGAAACCGCCTTCAGCCAAATGATTACAACTAAGGCTCATGAAGATATCATTCCTCCGACAATTGCTTTCAACCCTGATTTCAACCCATTTAGTGCGGGAAGAACAGAACGGGAAATTCCATTTCTTAGAAGTACCGGACAGGAAAGGCAGGCCGTTAATAAAAACTGGGGATCTTTATATGAAATAGTTCAGCCCGACCAGGCGATACAAAGTGGCATTGATCTGGGGGGAAACCGCCATATTGAAATTGATAAGCAGGTGCTACAGGTTTTTGGCAAACAACTCTTTCAATTGCATAACCGATTTATAATTTCTCAAATCAAGTCAGGATTTATGCTTATTGATCAACAGGCAGCTCATGAGCGTATTCTATATGAACGATACCTTCAGCATCTCGAGAACCGTCAGGGTGCTTGCCAGCAAAGTCTGTTTCCACAAACGGTTACGCTAAATACCATTGATTTTGAGTTAGTAAAAGAACTATTACCAGACATCCATGCCCTAGGTTTTCAGATTCGTACCTTTGGGAAAAACACTTTTATCATAGACGGTATACCTGCAGATATAGGCACAAAAATCAGTGAAGTTGAAATGCTAGAACACTTGATTGAAGGTTATAAGAATAACCAGAGCACTTTAAAACTAAATAAACGCGACAGTCTGGCTCGTGCTTTAGCCCGTAATACCTCCATCAAATCAGGTCTTACTTTATCAACAGATGAGATGAACTCACTAATAGATGAGTTATTTGCATGTGAAATGCCAAATACCTCCATCAGTGGAAAACCAATTATCAGCACCTTTACGCTTGAAGAATTACTTCAAAGATTTGAAAAATAAAACTAGTATTTTGACCTATGAATGAAAGGCTATCCCCCTTTGCAAATATCCCACCAGTAGTAAAAAACCTACTGATTATCAATGTAATTTTTTACATCGCTACGCTGATGTTTGGTGGCCCAATGATGACTCAGGTATTGGGAGTGCATTACTTCGATAGCCCTGATTTCAGGATCTGGCAAGTGATTACTTACATGTTCATGCATGATTATTCTTCCTTGTTCCATATCATGTTTAACATGTTCGCCCTTTACACATTTGGATCTTCAATTGAGTTCATAATGGGCTCGAAAAGATTTCTGAATTTTTATCTGATTACAGGCCTGGGTGCACTGGCTCTCCAATTGCTGGTACAAAGTTTTGAGGTTTATAACATCACAGGAAGTGCGGTTAACGATGGTAATTTTATGGTAGACTCACTCAAGAGAACTATTTCATTTAACCCTGATCTGATTTCTAAAGATCAGGCAAACACTCTTTTGGGCATATATCTTACTCCTATGGTTGGGGCATCAGGTGCAATTTTCGGACTTCTGATCGCTTTCGGTATGCTTTTCCCAAATGCTGAACTATTCATCATGTTCATTCCTGTTCCTGTAAAAGCTAAATACATCATACCTATTTACGTGCTGCTGGAGTTATTCCTGGGAGTAAAGCAATTTTCTGGTGATTCCGTGGCACACTTTGCGCATTTGGGTGGAGCCCTTTTTGGTTTTATCTTAGTGAAAATGTGGCATCTAAAACGCCATGATAATTTTTTATGAATAAGAATTTATTGAACGAATTATACTCAAAGGCATTTCGCTCCGGGAATGCACTTTACTTATTCATTGGGATAAATATTCTCGTTTTTCTGATTATTAGTCTGATTGCGGTAATAGAATTTCTATTCAAGACAAATACTTCTGTGGCCAGCTGGCTTGGCAAGCAGTTATCTGTGCCTGCTAACCTCGAGATTGTTGCTTATAAACCCTGGACCATTATCACGTATATGTTTCTGCAGCGGGGAGTTTTCCATATTCTGTTCAATATGCTCTGGTTATATTGGATGGGGATGATTTTCATGGATTTTCTGAACAAGCGCCAGTTCATCTTCACCTACCTAGCAGGTGGAGTTGCAGGGGCTTTATTATACCTTTTAGCCTATAATACCCTGCCAGCTTTTGGCGACCTTACTCAAAAATCTTTCCTCTTAGGATCCTCTGCCAGTGTTATGGCCATTGTAATCGGCACGGCAACGCTAGTACCAGATTATACCATTCGATTACTTCTTTTTGGAGCAGTTCGATTAAAATATCTGGCTTTTGCCTATTTCATTCTTGATATTATTGGTATAGGAGGAGGGAATCCTGGTGGTAGTATTGCACATATTGGTGGCGCCATTTTAGGATTTGTATTTATAAAACAGCTAAATAACGGAAGGGATCTTAGTAAGATTCTAAAAAAGAAGTCCAGACTTAAAGTTGTTCCGAATAAAAATAATACTAGATCAGAAACCATTCATACAGACCAGGATACCATAGATAAAATCCTGGATAAAATCTCTAAATCTGGCTACGAGAGTCTGAGTAAAAACGAAAAGGAGGCATTATTTAAAGCGAGTAAAAAATAATGGCAAAATTCAACAGTAAAAGACCCCGCATTCACCTGTTCAGTAAGTTTGTACTTATTGGTAATGTATTTGCGGCAATTGCACTTTTATTGAGCTATTTGGCTTCATATCTAGATCCCTCTTCATTTTGGGTAATATCCTTCTTCGGACTTGCATATCCGGCAATATTACTAATCAATGTTATCCTCGTTTTTTACTGGCTGATTCGCTGGCCAAAATTTGCTTTGATTTCAGGCTTAGCCATCCTTGTGGGATGGAATGTAGTTTTAAATTACATTGGATTCAAAGAAAACACTGCGATAATGGTTCCAAAATCCTCAGCAAGCTTTATCCGGGTGATGACTTATAATGTTCATAATTTTAAGCAATTTGGAGATAAAAATGATGCGTTCACCAAGGATCAGATACTGAATGTGATCCGTAATGAACAGCCTGATGTAATTTGTTTCCAGGAATTTTTTAGCAGAAAAAGAGGAGAGTATAACTTCAAAAAGTATATACTGGAAATACTTAAAACCGAACAGTATTACTTTAAACCATCAACTGATAATGGATACGAGGCCATAGGCATGGCAATATTCTCTAAATTTCCGATAATAGACCAAGGCAATATTCAATTTGTAAAAAAAATGAACTGGAATGAAGCAATCTGGGTGGATTTGAAGAAGGGCGATAAAATCTTCAGGGTTTATAATGTACATCTCCAGTCTGTAAGCTTTCAACCAGAGGATTATAAATACCTGGAGAAAGTAAAACAGGAGGTCGATACGGATATTGAATCTTCCAAAAAAATTGGAAGTAGACTAAAAAAAGCATTTATAAAACGAAGCAATCAGGTAAAAATGGTAAAAAATCATGCCGACTCCTGTACGATTCCTTACATTATTATGGGAGATTTTAATGATACTCCAATTTCTTATACCGTTAAAACCATTGCTAAAGGCCTGAATAACAGCTTTCGTGAAAAAGGAAGTGGCTTCGGAGTGACTTATAATGGCGCTTTCCCGAATTTTCAGATAGACTATATTTTTACCTCGCCTGAATTCAGTGTTAAGAATTATTTAATTATCGACAAGAAATTATCCGATCACTTTCCTGTCAGATCTGATGTAGAATTAAAATAAAAGCGTTCAATATCCCCAATAAATCGATTTTCAATTTTTAAGTTTGCAGCATGGATAGTAACCTGAACATTTACAACACCCTTTCAAGAACTAAAGAAAGGTTTGAACCTCTTCATCCGCCTCTTGTAGGCCTCTATGTTTGTGGTCCGACAGTTTACAGTGATGTTCATTTAGGCAACTGCCGCACCTTTGTGATGTTCGATCTCATTTACCGATACTTACTACATCTTGGGTATAAAGTTCGATATGTACGGAATATTACGGATGCAGGACATCTGGAAGGCGATATGGACGAAGGTGATGATAAATTTGCAAAGAAAGCCAGGCTTGAACAGCTCGAACCAATGGAGATTGTTCAAAAATATACGCTGGGTTTTCATGAGGTAATGAAATTATTCAATGCTTTGCCTCCGGGAATTGAGCCAACTGCAACCGGACATATCATTGAGCAGATTGAAATGGTAAAGCAAATTCTTAAAAACGGCTATGCCTATGAAGTAAATGGCACGGTCTATTTTGATGTAGAAAAATATTGCAAGGAATTTAATTATACCATTTTGACCAACAGACAATTAGACGATCTGTTAGAAAATACCAGAGAACTAGGTGGTCAAAATGAGAAACGGGGTCGTCTTGATTTTGCATTATGGATAAAGGCTAAACCTGAGCACATCATGCAATGGCCATCTCCATGGGGTACCGGTTTCCCAGGATGGCATATTGAGTGTTCTGCGATGAGCAGCAAATACCTTGGCAACAGTTTTGACATTCACGGAGGTGGGATGGATCTTGCTGCTACACATCATACCAACGAAATTGCCCAGTCGCAGGCATGCAATCATGTTCAGCCTGCCAAGTATTGGATGCATACCAATATGCTGACAGTAAACGGGACAAGAATGTCTAAGAGTAAAGGAAATGGCTTTTTGCCTCATGAGCTTTTTACCGGAAACCACGAATTATTAACCCGGGGATATTCGCCAATGTCGGTCCGCTTTTTCATGCTTCAGGCACATTATAGAAGTACACTTGATTTTTCAAATGAAGCGCTGGAGGCTTCTGACAAAGGATTTAAACGTTTGATCAATGCCTACGGACTAATTGAAAAATTAACCCCTACGCAAAATTCTGCTATCGATCTAAATAGCCTGACCGAAAGATGCTATGCTGCAATGAATGATGATTTCAATAGCCCGGTTCTAATTGCTGAACTATTCGAAGCTGTACATATCATCAACAGTATTTATGATGGGAAAACTAATGCAAGTGCTTCTGATATTAAAGCGTTGAAAAAGCTGATGGATGATTTCGTTATAGGTGTTTTAGGTTTGAAAGAAGAAAGTAATCAAGCAGATGACATGAGCAAATTACTTGACTTAATCATTAATCTACGTTCAGAAGCGAAATCTAACAAAGATTATACAACTTCAGATAAGATTCGGATAGGTCTAAACTCCATTGGAATACAGCTGAAAGATAATAAAGAGGGTACTACCTGGAATAAGATTTAGGAAATTTCTGAACTAGTGGTTTTGAACCACTAGAAAATTTTCTTGTGTTCGAATAATAAGCTCATTCTAAATAATGGGATTTTATGGTAAAATTCTCCCTGTTACAACCAATAAAAATAATGAAGCAATTTTCTATTTTTTTTATTCTGCTGATATTAG
>JBIIRT010000198.1:0-3431 GCA_044341405.1 Daejeonella sp.
AATGTATCGTAGTGTGAAGGCTTTCGTTTTTGAAGCCGGAAAGGTAATTATTGCAGTTTCTATTGTTTTATGGGTTCTTTCGTCTTATGGGCCGGCAGATGGTTTCGATAGAATAGATGAAAAATACAATGATGTTTCGCTAAGAAAGCAGCTTGAACCTCTAGAAATTGATCGTTTGATTGCCTCAGAAAAATTGGAAAACTCTTATGCAGGGATGCTAGGAAAATCCATTGAACCATTGATTAAACCACTTGGGTTTGATTGGAAGATTGGTATTGCCTTGATTACCTCATTTGCTGCCCGGGAAGTATTTGTAGGCACAATGGCAACTATTTATAGTGTGGAAGCCGACGATGCTCACCAGGAATCTGTTCGTGAAAAAATGGCCTCTGCCCGAAATCCTGAAACCGGACTTCCTGTATTTACCACTGCCACAGCATTTTCATTGATGATGTTCTATGCTTTCTCTATGCAGTGTATCAGCACTATCGCGGTAGTTTACCGCGAAACCAAGGGTTGGAGATGGCCATTAATCCAAATTGCTTACATGACCACTTTGGCTTATCTTGCAAGTCTGTTAGTATACCAGCTTCTGAAATAAAATTGGATAAGATAGCAGTCCTTAATAATTATCTTCCACCAGGTGCGGCGCCTGTTATTGCGCGGTGGATAGATTATTTTGAATGTGAATTTAAAGTTTCCCGAAACAGGAGTACCAAGCATGGCGATTATCGGCACCCTTTTAAAAATGCCGGACACCGGATCTCAGTTAATTATAACCTAAATCCCTATGCTTTCCTGATTACTACAGTGCATGAGTTTGCCCATTTGCTCACCTGGAATGAGTATAAGCGAAAGGCAAAGCCCCACGGACAAGAATGGAAAAATAATTTCAAACGCATGATGAAGCCATTCTTTGAGCAATCCACATTTCCTCCGGATATAAATCATGCTATCCAAAATTACCTCGAGAACCCAGCTGCCTCAAGTTGTGTAGATCTCAAACTTTATCGCGCCCTGAAACAATATGATAAGAAACCTGATCACATTGTTTGCGTAGAAAAACTTCCAGTCAAAACTCTTTTTTCTCTGCCTGACGGTCGGATTTTCAGAAAGGAATCTCTGATTAGGAAGCGTTACCGCTGTGTTGAAATTAAAACTGGTGCCGTGTATTTATTCAATGCTCTATCTGAGGTGACGGTTTTTGAGCAGAAAGCTTAAAGTCGAAAGCATAAAGATCTGAGTTTCATAGCTTAATTCAGCCCTTTCCTACGGAGTATTTCCGGCAAGAAATCGTTGTCATTACAGCGAAAGCTGGAACCTCCTAATCTCCAAAATTGTTGTCATTCCGGCGGATCTGGAACTCCTTCGGTAAGGTTTATTTTACCTGGAGCTGTTTTTCATCGGGAGGGGGCAGTCTGTTAATAGAACCATAGGTCCTATTAAATAAACCCGAGTGGCAGCTCTATCTTTTTTGCAATAAGAATTTCATGATAAAATTAAATTTCGCGCAAAAAAATAGGGCAGAACACGGGGGAAGAGAAACAGAACCTGCTTTCTTAAAGAAGAGAAAAACTTTAGTCTAAACTTAGCCCAGCAAGATTTTATGTCGAACTCACGTTAATTTAATGTCAGTTCGACTTATAAAAATCTAAGCATATAGATTGGCTTTTATTATGCATTAAACGAAACATAGATTGAAGCGAAGCTTTAAGGCTATCTGTGCCTAAAATGAAGGTTAGCGACCATAAACCGCTATGTTTCACTGCTACAGTCAGGCAGGTAAATGGTTTTTAATTATTATGTCGAGTTTACGTTAAATAGAAAAAGTATCATAGCAAATTGGATTGCTATTGCGAATAAAAGTATCAGATAATAAATAGAAATATGCATAATTTTTAATCGCAGAAAGGATATGCATATTCCTTAGCTAGAATGGCAAATATGAACACTCTTAAAATTTGATAAAATAATAGAACATGACTCTCAGTCTAAAGAAAATTACTTATTATAGTCAAATATTTATGTTTCAACGTTTTTGGCTGTTATGATACTTAAGAGTACACAAAGACTGAATTTATATAACTGAAATTACATGCACTGATACTGTGTACTGGGATTAAATAAAATGATTAATTATTATATAAAAAAGATAGATGAACAGAAGAGAAGCAGTTAGAAGGGCCACCTTTTTATTGGGGGGAGCAATAACTTTTTCAGGCTTTGGAGCATTCGCCGAAGTGCTGAGTCCGGTTTTGGTAAATGACACTGAATCCAAATCAATAGCATCGCAGGAAGCTCTGATTGCTGAAATCGCGGATACCATTATTCCTGACACCAAGGGAGTACCCGGTGCCAAAGCCGCAGGCCTTGGCCCATTTATCGTGATGATGATGCAGGATTGTTATACTACTGATATTCAAAAGCATTTTGCAGATGGATTAATGAAAGTGGATGAAGTATCAAAAAGCAAATATGACAAACCATTCATTGCATTAACTCTTAAAGAGCGGGAAGAGATTTTTAAGATATTTAAAGCTGAAGCTCAGTCGCAAATTAAAGCCGGAACTACGCCTTCACACTTTTTCCAGCTTATATATGAACTCACTTGCCTGGGTTATTATACGTCAGAAATCGGGGCTACACAAGCTTTACGTTATGTCCATATTCCAGGCAGATATGAGGCATGTATTCCATTGCAACCCGGTCAAAAAGCATGGGCAACCTAATTATTTATAGAATATTGACTAAGAAAGATGAATATTAATATAAAAGCAGAGAAGCAGAATACCTATGATGCCATTGTGGTTGGCTCAGGTATCAGTGGTGGTTGGGCTGCAAAAGAATTAACAGAAAAGGGATTAAAAGTCTTGATGTTGGAGCGCGGCCGGAATGTTGAGCATGTAAAGGATTATGATACTGCTCTTATGAAGCCATGGGAATTCAAACATAGAGGAAGAATTACCCCTGAAGAGCGTAGCAGGCATCTTGTACAAACTCGGGGAGGTCAGTATAGCGAGTTTAATCCTAAATTTTGGGTAGATGATGTGGATTGTCCCTATACTGAAGTGAAGCGTTTTGACTGGTATCGCGGTTATCATGTTGGTGGACGATCCATCACCTGGGGACGTGGTTGCCTGCGTTTAAGTGAGATG
This sequence comes from Daejeonella sp., assembly GCA_044341405.1. Taxonomy (GTDB): domain Bacteria; phylum Bacteroidota; class Bacteroidia; order Sphingobacteriales; family Sphingobacteriaceae; genus Daejeonella. The sequence continues at coordinate 3,156 of JBIIRT010000198.1, forward strand.
GATTTTTCTGCTAATGCTAAGGATGGCTATGGTGTTGACTGGCCAGTTCGTTACAAGGATATTTCACCATGGTATGATTATGTAGAGCGCTTTGCCGGTATTAGCGGTCAAAAAGAGGGGCTTGCACAATTGCCTGATGGCATATTTCTCCCTCCTTTTGAAATGAATTGTGTTGAAAAGGCAGTGAAAGAACGAATTGAAAAACATTATAACAAGGAGAGGATGATGACCGTTTACCGGATGGCAAACCTTTCCGTTCCGCATAATGGTCGGGGT